>CAYSON010000147.1:0-7883 GCA_964432635.1 uncultured Desulfopila sp. | reverse complement strand
GAACGCGCGACTTTCAGCTTGGGAAGCTAACACTCTACCACTGAGTTAATCCCGCTTGAAACGTCGTCACTATAAAGAGGGGCCGGGCGTTTGTCAAAACCTTTTCGCGACTTGGCCAAAGACCTGGGCTCAGCCGACCTTTGGAGCCTTGACGGTCAGGGTGAACTCGGAGCCCTTGCCCTCAACGCTGCTCGCGGTGACCCCACCCTCGTGGGCCTCGGCGATATGCTTGACAATGGCCAGCCCCAGGCCGCTGCCGCCCTGGGCGCGACTGCGCGCCTTGTCGCTGCGGTAGAAGCGCTCGAAGAGCCGGGGCAGGTGTTCTTTGGCGATGCCCAGACCGTTGTCGCGGACAACGATGTTCACCTTGCCCTCCTCGCCCTCGCCTCCCACCGTCGCCTCGACCGTCACCTGCCCGCCGGAGCGGCTGTAGGTGACGGCGTTGACCAGCAGGTTGACCAGGGCCTGCTCGAGCAGGGTGGCGTTCATCTCCACCTCGAGATCCTCTTCGCAATGAATGGACAACGAAATCCCCGCCTGCTCCGCCTGCAGCCGGCAGGTCTGGGATGCCGCCTCGAGCACCGGCCGCAACTGCCCCGGAGTGAGGGGAATGGAGCCGCGCCGGGTCTTGTCCTCGATCTTCGACAGCGACAGCAAATCGTCGATGATGGTGGACAGCCGTTCCGACTGGTGCAGGACGATCTCCAGGAAACGCACGGCATCTTCACGGATATCGAGGGCGCCGTCGAGCAGGGTCTCGACATAACCGCGAATCGAAGTGATCGGGGTGCGCAGCTCATGGGAGACGTTGGCGACAAAGTCACGACGCACACTCTCCAGGCGCCTGATCTTGGTGACGTCGTTCATCACCACCAGAACCCCGACGTTTTCCCCGGCACCGTTACCGAGCATGACCACGTTGGTTTGGAGATAGCGATCTCCGCCCTCGCCCTGTAAAACGACCTCGTCGACCACCGATTCGCGCGCCGCCAGGGTACGGCTGATATGCTGCTGCAACTGGATATTGCGCACCACCTGCTGGACGATCTTACCAACGACCGCCTTGCGCTCAACCGCAAAGAGCTCGGCGGCGGCTTGGTTGAGGCTGATCACCCGCTCTTCGGTGTCGATGGCGATGACCGCCTCGACCATGCTGGAAAAGACCGTCTCCAACTGGTTGCGCTGGCTGACGATGGCAGCAATTTTTTCATCGAGCAGCTCGGCCATGCGGTCCATGGAGGCAGCCAGCGTCGCCACCTCGGACGAGGCGCGGCGTTTGACCTGGGGCAGCATGCGCGCGCTGAAATCACCGGCGGCAAAGCGTTCGGCGATGCCGGTCATCAGTTCGAGCGGCCGGGTGATGTTGCGGGAGATAAAGAGATTGACCAGGCCGGCAAAAACCAGCACCGCCACCGAGCCAAGAAGAAGGCGGTTCTTGATACGGTTCATGGCGGCATCAAGATCAGCCACCGAGACCGAGACACGCAGCACTGCCTCCGCCTTCTTGATGAGGAGGCCTTGGCCTTTGTCGATGCTTATCCCGTTCAAGGGGATGGCGACATAGACCATATTTTCCTGGACTGTTTTACTAAAACGTCGCGAGACACCGACATCCCCCTGCAAGGCACGGGCAACCTCTACCCGATTCCCATGGTTTTCCATGGCCTCCGGGTCCTCGTTGGAATCAGCAACAACCTTGCCGTCGGGGGTGATGACGGTGATGCGGGTGCCGGAACTTCGCCCCGCCTGGACGCAGTACTCCTTGAGATCGGCATGGCGGTGATCGCGCAGGAAATCACGAACCCGCGAGGCGGCCAGTTGCGCCCGCGACTCGAGGTCGGCCTCTGTGTCATTCAGAAAAAATTCTTTTAGGGCATTGTCGCCGTAAAGACTGAAAGCAATGACCACGAGAAAAATAGTGAGGACATTGGCGGGAAAGATCTGCCAGATCAGTTTCTTGGGGTTCATAATCGCTTAAGCCTTCTCCTCCAGGGTGGAACGAAAACGGTAGCCAATGCCGCGCACCGTCTCGATCATCCGGCCGCAGTCGCCGAGTTTCTTGCGCAGGCCAAAGATTTGTACGTCCACCGCCCGCGGGGTGATGAGGAAGTCGTAGCCTCGCGCATGGTCGATGATCTGCTGACCGGTGAAGACCCAGCCGGTTTTCTCGGCGAGCAGCGAACGAATGCTAAACTCGGTGGTAGTCAGCTGCACCTCCGCCCCTTGCAGGCGCACCTCGTGCCGGCCCTTATCGATTTCCAGACCGTCGATAATAATAATGGTCTTGCGCCCCTCTTCCGGGCTGCCGCGATCGGCCACCGCCCGCTTGACCACCGCCTTGATCCGGGCGATCAACACCTTGGGGCTGAAAGGTTTGGTGATATAGTCATCGGCACCGCATTCAAGGCCGGCGACAATGTCCTCCTCCTCACCTTTGGCGGTGAGCATAATCACCGGGATGGAGCGCAGCGGATTGCTCTCCCCCCTGCGCATGAGACTGCACACCTCAATGCCGCTTATACCGGGCAGCATCAGGTCAAGCAGCACACAGTCGATCCTCTCGGCCTTGAGGCGGGCCAAGGCCTCCTCACCGGAATCGGCGCAGGTGACATTGAGACCGGCGCGGATCAGATTGTAGCTGACCAGCTGCTGGATCTCGGCCTCGTCCTCCACTACCAATACATTGATTTTTGCCATAAACGTTTTGTCACAAAAGTCTGAAAAGATGCGCCGTATCGTCCTTTTTGGCGATCGATACGGCACGACCCCGGCCTCGCTTCATCATCTGCAGCAACCGGCCGGCGCTCGCGGTAACAAATAACACCCCTATCCTGTACCATTTTTCCGACCGCCGCAAGCCCCCTTCCACGGTTCTAACACTCTTGTAACAATTCCCTAACGGTGTCCAAACAAAGCTCCTCTACTTTATCGGCAACGGTAACCAAGGCTACATTCTCGGCGGATACGCCCGCCATCATTTTTCCTGGGACCACTTCTTCATGGAACATCATTACACCTTTCACCACGAGTTGACCAACCTCAACAAAAAGCTGCTCAAGATGAGCGCCATGGTTGAAGACCGGGTGCGCCAAGCTGCCCAGGTCATCGCCAGCCGAGACAGCGACTTGCTTATAAAGATCATCCGCTCCGATTACGAGGTCGACGACCTGGAGATCGAGATCGAAGAGGACTGCCTGAAGATCCTCGCCCTGCACCAGCCGGTGGCTAAAGACCTGCGCTTTTTAATCACTGTTATCAAGATCAACAGCGAGATGGAGCAGATCGCCGATATCGCCGTCTCCATCGCCAAGCGGGTGCAAAACATCTCCCAAATCAAGCACGCCTTGGCCGTCCCCTACGACTTTTCGCAGATGTGCGAAAAGGCGGTGCTGATGTTGAAGAAGAGCATCGACGCCCTGGTAGCCAGCGATGCCGCCCTGGCCAGGTCGCTCTTTGTCGACGACGACGAGGTCGACATCCTCAAGGACCGCTGCTATGCCGACATCAAGGAGCGGATCAAAAACGACCCGGAACACCCCGGCTACCACATCAACACCTATCTCCTCGGCCGTCACCTGGAACGCATTGCCGACCGGTCGGTGAACATCGCCGAGGAGATCATCTATCTGGTTGAAGGTACCATCACCCGCGCCCATTAACCGACGGTCAACGCCTCCATGCTCTATCCCTATCTCTTGCCAGCTATCCTTCTGCTCACCGCCGGTATCTACTATCTCGGTCTGCGCCGCGCCGAGCGCATCGCCGTTGTCGCCGGCGGTCTGCGCCAGTTGCACTCCCTGCCCAGCCATTACGGGGTCTTCGCCGCGCTGTGGTGTCTCTTGCCGGGTTTATTGGTTCTTGGTGTGTGGATGGCCTGCGAGGAACAGGTCGTCACCGCGATGGTTGCCTCCGCGCTCCCTGAGGCGATGCGCACTCTGCCGGCGAGTGAACTCTCTCTCGTCATCAACGAAATCAAGAACGTCGCCTACGGCGGCTTTACCGCCAGCGGCGACAACTCTTCGGTGACCATGGCGGCGTCACAGTATCTTGATCATCTTTATGGCACGCGCAACATGGTGGTCTTTGCTGCCCTCTTTGTCTGTGTGCTTCCCGGCTGGTTGGCTCTGGGCAGGATCCGCAAGGATCTGCGGGCAAGAAATCTGGTGGAGGGAACCTTACGGGTGGTGCTCATCTGCTGCGCCGTGGTTGCCATTCTCACCACCGTCGGCATCGTCCTCTCTATCGTCTTTGAGTCACTACGATTTTTTCGTTCGGTCCCCTTGACCGACTTTCTCTTTGGGCTGCAATGGAGCCCGCAAATCGCCATGCGCAGCGATCAGGTGGGGTCCTCCGGGGCCTTCGGGGCGGTGCCGGTTTTTGTCGGCACCTTTCTCATCGCCGGGATAGCCATGGTGGTGGCCATCCCCATAGGTCTGTTATCCGCTATTTATCTTTCCGAGTATGCCGCGCCGACCTTTCGTAACTGGGCCAAGCCGGCCCTGGAGATCCTTGCCGGCATCCCCACCGTGGTCTTTGGTTTTTTCGCCGCCCTCACCGTGGCCCCGGCGATCCGCGACCTCGGCGCCATGCTCGGTTTTTCGGTGGCCTCGGAAAGCGCGCTGGCGGCAGGACTGATCATGGGTATCATGATCATCCCCTTCGTTTCCTCGCTTTCCGATGACGTTATCCATGCCGTGCCGCAATCGCTCCGCGACGGCTCGCTGGCCCTCGGCGCCACTCATTTCGAGACGATTCGCTACGTGCTCATTCCCGCGGCCCTTCCCGGCATCGTCGGCTCCATCCTCCTTGCAGTGTCGCGGGCGGTAGGAGAGACGATGATCGTGGTCATGGCCGCCGGGCTCTCCGCCAATCTCTCCTTTAACCCGCTGGAAGCGGTGACCACGGTCACCGTACAGATCGTCACCCTGCTGGTCGGCGATCAGGAATTTGACAGCCCCAAGACCCTGGCGGCCTTCGCCCTCGGCCTGCTGCTCTTCGTCTTCACCCTGGTACTCAACTATATCGCCCTGCGGGTGGTACGCCGCTATCGCGAACACTATGAATAATAAGGATCACACAGCGACCATGAACGTACGACCCGACCTGCTTGCCCCCAGCAAGGATCTGAAACGGAGATATCGCACCGATAAATGGTTCCAGCTGATCGGCGTCGGCGCCATCAGTCTTTCCCTGGCCTTTATCGCCCTGCTCTTTTTTTACATCGGCGGGGAGGGATACACCGCCTTCACCCGCGCCAATATCCTGCTCGACATCGAGTTCACCGAGAAGGACTTCGCCAAAGAGAACTTGGCCGCTGCCGACTACCCCGGTCTGGTCAAGAAATCCTTGGCGACGATGTTCCCGGAGGTGGGTGATCGGCGCGACAAAAAATCTCTCAACGCTCTGGCCAGTTCAGGTGCCCCCCACCAGCTCAAGGAGATGGTCACCGCCAATCCCAAGATCATCGGCACCACCCAAAAGGTATGGCTGCCCGCCGACGACGATGTCGACATGCTCCTCAAGGGCAGGATCGACCGCACCGCCCCAGAGGAGAATCGCCGCTTGAACGACAAGCAGTTGGCCTGGCTCGACATCTTGGTTTCCCAGAACCGCCTGGAGCAGCAATTTAACACCGCTTTCTTCACCAACGGCGATTCGCGCGAGCCGGAGTTGGCCGGCATCCTCGGCGGCGTCAAGGGCACCATGCTGACGCTGGCCATCACCCTGCTGCTCGCCTTCCCCATGGGCGTCGCCGCCGCCATCTACCTTGAGGAGTTCGCCCCGCAGAACAAGTGGACCGATCTCATCGAGGTCAACATCAACAACCTGGCGGCGGTGCCCTCGATCATCTTCGGCCTGCTCGGTCTGGCTATGTTCATTAATTTCTTCGGCCTGCCCCGCTCGACCCCGATGGTCGGCGGCCTGGTGCTGGCGCTGATGACCCTGCCAACGATCATCATTGCCAGTCGCGCCTCTCTCAAGTCGGTGCCTCCTTCCATTCGCGAGGCCGCCCTGGGCGTCGGCGCTTCGAAGATGCAGACGGTGATGCACCATGCCCTGCCCCTGGCCCTGCCCGGCATGCTCACCGGCACCATCATCGGCGGAGCCCGTGCCCTGGGCGAGACCGCGCCGCTCTTAATGATCGGCATGGTCGCCTTTATCGCCGACATTCCCAGTGGGATGAGCGATCCGGCGGCGGTGCTGCCGGTACAGATCTACCTCTGGGCCGACAGTCCGGAACGCGGCTTTACCGAAAAGACCTCGGCGGCGATCATCATCCTGCTCGCCTTTTTGATGACCATGAACAGTCTTGCCATCTATCTTCGTAAACGATTTGAAATCAAATGGTAACCAAACGCTAACACAGACTGATTCTAATAAGGAACACAACAGTTGCCCCACGGGCAAACCATTCAAAACACAACAGAGGAGCACCAATGAAAGTAGCACACATCGTAGCAGCAGCCGGATTATCGATTCTCATGGCCGGTCCGGCCCTGGCCGCCCGGGATTATGTTTCCATCGTCGGGTCCTCCACCGTTTACCCCTTTTCCACCGTGGTTGCCGAAGCCTTCGGCAAGTCAAGCGGCGGCAAGACCCCAAAGATCGAATCCACCGGCACCGGCGGCGGTTTCAAGCTGTTCTGCGGCGGCGTTGGTGTCGATCATCCTGATATCTCCAACGCCTCGCGTGCCATCAAAGACACCGAAATGAAAATCTGCGCCGACAACGGCGTCAAAGAGATTGTCGAGGTGAAGATTGGTTATGACGGCATCGCTCTGGCCAATGCCAAGAAAGCCCCGGATTTCAAGGTCACCCGCAAGGACATCTTCCTCGCCCTGGCCAAGGAAGTACCCGATCCGGCCGATCAGAACAAAATGATCGCCAATCCCTACAAGACCTGGAAGGACGTCAATGCGGAACTGCCCGCCAATAAAATCGAGGTGCTCGGCCCGCCGCCCACCTCCGGTACCCGCGACGCCTTTGTCGAGCTGGTCATGGAAGTCGGCGCCGAAAAAATCGACAGCCTCAAAGCCCTGAAAAAGGCCGACGCCAAGGCCTTCTCCAAGGTCTTCTCCTCGGTACGTGAAGACGGCGCCTATGTCGAAGCGGGCGAGAACGACAACCTCATCGTGCAGAAGTTGCAGTCCAACCCCAACGCCCTGGGTATCTTCGGCTTTTCTTTCCTCGACCAGAACGCCGACGTGGTCAAAGGTTCAGCCATTGACGGCAAGGTCCCGAGCTACGAGGCCATCGCCGACGGTTCCTATCCGGTGTCTCGCCCGCTCTTTTTCTATGTCAAGAAGGCCCATGTCGAGGTCATTCCCGGCATCAAGGGCTTCCTGGCCGAGTTCACCAACGACAAAGCCTGGGGCAAAGACGGCTATTTGGCCGACAAGGGCCTGATTGCCATGCCCGATGCCGAGCGCAAGAAAGTAGCGGAAACCGTCGCCAATCTCACCCCGATGGCGATGAAATAAGCACCGTTCTTCAGCCCTCACCCGCCCCGACCCGGAGAAAGCGAAACCCGCTCCTGGTGTCGGGGCACCACAGTTTATAGCAGAGACGAGAGCAGCCCATGGAAGCTGGAGCATACCGGATGACCGAACAAACCTTTCCCCTGCATGGCAATTCCCAGACCCGAGCCGAAACCCGCGAGCGCATGGAAGCCCGCGAGCGCATGGAAGCGGAGACGGGAAAGACCGTCGGCAACCCCTTTGTCGATAACCCACGCATGACCTGTCGCGATGTCGATGTCTTCTACGGAGACAAACAGGCGATCAAAAAGGTCAGTATCGACGTTGGTCAGAACCAGGTGCTGGCAATGATCGGCCCCTCCGGCTGCGGCAAATCGACCTTTCTCCGCTTGCTGGCCGGCCTGG
>CAYSON010000146.1:0-7889 GCA_964432635.1 uncultured Desulfopila sp. | reverse complement strand
TTCCTATATCATCCTCGGCGTAGCCTTGTTGACCGAACCGGGAATTCAAGGGGGGCTGATTCACATCGTCAATCACGCCTTTTCCAAGATCACCCTGTTCTTCTGCGCTGGGGCCATCTATGTCGTTACCCATAAAAAGTATATCTCCGAGATGGAGGGCTTAGGCAAAACCATGCCCTTTACCTTCGGGGCATTCGCCATCGCCTCGCTGAGTATGATCGGAGCACCGCCAGTGGCCGGCTTTATTACCAAATGGAACCTGCTGGTCGGTTCGGTGGAGGCTCATCAACTTGGCATCCTGCTCATTCTCATTGCCAGCACCCTGCTCAACGCCGCCTACTTCGCCCCCATCACCTATAAGGCTTTCTTCGGCAAACGACCGGTGGGGGAACCCTTCACCGGCATCAAGGAGGCACCGCTGGCGATGCTCATCCCTATCCTCATTGCCTGCTTTGTTTCGGTTCTCATCGGCATTTTCCCCAATTTCATGATGCATTTCGTCAAGGTGGTGACCGGATGATCATTCAACTTATCGATTACCTGAAGGAACGCCAACGGACTGTGAGAATCATCAGCATCATTGTTGTCGCGGTGATGCTGGTCTGGACCATGGTCGGCGTCGATACCAGTCATGCCCACACCTGGATGGAAAAGAGTATTCCCGGCTTTTGGGCACTGTTCACCCTTCTTGCCTGCCTGGTGCTCATCTTCCTCGCCCGTTGGTTGGGCAAAAGCGGAATTATGACCCGAGAGGATTACTATGACGACTAGTTTTCTCCACCCAGCCGTGGTGCTCATTGCTGGCGGGGTGTTGCTACCCTTGATCCGGGAACCGTTCCGCAAGCTGTATCTGTGCACCGTACCGATCCTCACCTTTTTGGCGGTGCTGGCGCTCAACTGGCAGCCGGGAGTCTACGGGCAGGTTCAATTTATGGACCAGTGGACCCTCACCTATGGTCGAGTCGACAGTCTGTCGATGATTTTCGGCTTTATCATGGGGCTGATGGCCATTATCGGCACCATCTACGGTTTGCATGTCAAGGATACGTGGCAGCATATGGCCGCCTGGTTTTATGTGGCCGGAAGCCTGGGGGTGATCTACGCCGGAGATTACCTGGTACTCTTCCTCTTTTGGGAGATGATGGCCTTCGCCTCGACCTTTCTGATCTGGTTCAACAAGGACAAAGGAGCCCTCGCCGCCGGGTATCGTTACCTCCTCGTCCATACCTTTGGCGGCGTGCTCCTTCTTCTCGGCTTCGTGCTGCGCTACCAGGTCACTGGAGATCTCTCCTTTGTACAGCTCGACGAACAGAACACGCAGCTGTTCACCTGGCTGATCATGGCTGGATTGATGCTCAACGCCGCCGTCCCGCCGCTGCATTCCTGGCTGCCGGACGCTTACAGCAAGGCCACGGTCACCGGCGCCGTCTTCATGTGCGCCTTCACCACCAAAACAGCAGTCTACACCCTGGCTCGGGCCTTTGCCGGTTTTGACATCCTCATCGTCCTCGGGGTAATCATGGCCATCTACGGCATCGTTTATGCCATCATGGAGAACGATATACGTCGGCTGCTCGGCTGGGAGATTGTCAGTCAAGTTGGGTATATGGTGGCCGGTGTGGGCATAGGTACAGCCCTGGCCATAAACGGGACCTGCGCCCATGCCTTTGCTCATATCCTCTACAAAGGGCTCTTGTTCATGGCTGCGGGCGCGGTTATCCACAGCACCGGGGTGTGTCGCCTCACCGATCTGGGTGGTTTGTACAAGAAAATGCCGATGACCATGGCCTTTATGCTCATCGGCGGCATTTCCGTCTCCGCCTTTCCATTTTTTTCCGGATTCGTCTCCAAGGCGATGATCGTCGCCGCCAGTTTCGAAGCCCACCACATGGTGGTCGGCTTCCTCCTCACCATGGTCTCGGTGGGCACCTTTCTCGTTGCCGGTCTACGCCTTCCCTACCTCGTTTTTTTCGGCGAGAATCGCTGTAGCGAGGAAACTTGCGCCAAGGCCGTGTCCACCCCATGGAACATGCATCTGGCCATGGCTATAGCGGCATTTTTCTGTTTGTTGGTGGGCACCTATCTGCCGTTCCTCTACACCATGCTTCCCCACCAAGAGATCGTCTTCCAGCCTTACACAGCCTATCATCTCAGTGAAACCCTACAGATTCTCGCCTTCACTGCCATAGCCTTCATCTTCCTCAAGGAAAAGTTGTCGGCAAGAGCCACCATAAGCCTCGATCTCGATTGGTTCTATCGCATGGCCGGACGCGGTTTTCAGTGGCTGGCAGAGAACCCGCTGCAATGGCTGGATACCGCCTGGGGTGCCACCTACAGGGTGGTCGGTCTCTATGGGCTGATGGTGACCGCCAAATTCTGGTCGTGGTTTGACTGGCACGGTATCGATGGCCTGGTCGACGGCAGCGCCCTCTGTGTCCGTGCCCTTGGGCGTCGTATCGCCCTGGTTCTGCAAAGGGGCCAACTCCAGCAGACCCTTTATTATGCGGTGACCTTTGCCGCCGTCACTCTCATCGCCTACGTCTGCCTTTAACCCCTGATGATTTGAAGGAAAACTGGCAATGGATCAATTACTGCTCAACTCCGGCTTTCCCATCCTGACAGTGCTCATTTTCTTGCCACTGGCCGGGGCTCTCGCCTTGCTGTTCGTCAGCGGCGACCAGATCTGCCGGTTATTCACCCTGGCCGTAACCAGCATAGTCGCCCTTCTCTCCCTAAGGGTACTTGCCGGCTTCGATACGGGTACCGCCAAGTTCCAATTTGTCGAACATCACCGCTGGATCGAGGCCTTCAATATCAATTACACCATCGGTGTTGACGGCTTCTCCTTTCTGCTCCTACTGCTCATCACCCTGATCATGCCCTTTTGCGTACTTGCATCCTGGACCTACTTTACCTAAAGAGTCCAGGTATTCATGATCTGCCTGTTGGTCATGGAGACGGCGATGATCGGGGTCTTCGTGGCCCTTGACTTCGTTCTCTTTTACATCCTCTGGGAAGCGATGCTCATCCCCATGTATCTGCTCATCGCCATTTGGGGCGGACCGCGCAAGATCTATGCCTCGATTAAATTCTTCCTCTACACCTTGGCCGGTTCGATCCTTCTTCTGGTTGCTATCATTTGGCTCTACGCTACCAACAACTCCAGCTTCTTCATCCCCGAGATGATGTGGCAGGATTACCCGATCTCGGCACAACTTTTTCTCTTTTTCGCCTTTTTTCTCGCCTTCGCCATTAAAGTGCCGATGTTTCCCTTTCATACCTGGTTGCCGGCAGCCCATGTCGAGGCACCAACCGCCGGCTCAGTTATCCTCGCCAGCATTCTCCTCAAAATGGGAACCTACGGCTTTCTTCGTTTTGCCTTACCGATTACTCCGGAAGCCACGGTCATTTGTGCTCCCTATGTACTCTGGTTATCCATTGCCGGGATCATTTACGGCGGCTTTACCGCCTTGGCGCAACAGGATATGAAAAAACTCATCGCCTACTCTTCAGTAGGTCATATGGGATTTGTTACCCTTGGTATCTTTGTACTGAACACCCGGGGGATCGAAGGTGCCATTCTGCAAATGATCAACCACGGTATCACTACCGGTGCCCTCTTTCTCTGTGTTGGCATGGTCTATGAACGTACCCATAGCCGGGAATTGCTCTCTGCCACCGGTGTTGGCAAATTTATGCCGGTTTTTGTCACCTTTCTCGCCTTCTTCTCCCTTTCCTCCTTCGGCTTTCCCGGCACCAACAGCTTTGTCGGGGAATTCATGATCATCGCCGGGGCCTTCGAGTTCGATACGGCGTTGCAACGCTTTCCCTATCTCGCCTTGGCCTCCATCCCGGGTGCAGTATTGGCGGCGGCATATATGCTGCGAATGCTGCAGAAGATCATTTGGGGCGGAACCAACAATCCCGATCAAGCGTGGATCACCGACCTCAACGTTCGCGAAATCGTGGTGCTCGCGCCCTTTCTCTTTTTCGTTCTCTGGATCGGTCTTGGTCCGCAACCCTTCATCGATTTGATGCATACCAGCGTTACCCAACTTCTTCAGCAGTTTGAAGCGCATCAGGCCCATTCGATAGCGGCAGCCGGAGTGCTTTTTCGGTGAACGTACCAACCAATTTGCTTACGTAAGGGACAGAACATGCTATTCCTCCCCGAATTGACTGTGATAGGCGCCGGCCTGGTATTCTTTTTGCTCAGCCTACGCGAAAAAAATGGCGCACAACTGCACAATGTCGCCGTCATCCTCTCCGCAGTGGTCCTGCTGGCTGCCTTGGTGGCCTTGAAGAGCGAGGGAGACCTTTTCTACAAGGTCTATCGAGTTGACTATTTCTCGCAACTTTTCAAAGCGATGATCGCTTTGGCAACACTGGTGGTGATCATTTTCAGCGACAAGCATCCCGGGATCACCGAGAAGGTACAGGCGGAATACTATCTGTTCATGTTCGTTGCCGTTCTCGGCTTAATGATGTTGGTCTCAAGCGTTGAATTACTGGCCATCTTCGTTGCCCTCGAACTCTCATCTTTTGCCGTCTATATCATGGTACCGATGCGCAACCGTGAAACTGCTCACGGTGCTCATGTCGAAGCAGGTATCAAATACTTGTTGTTCGGGGTGATGGCTACAGGCTTCATGCTCTTCGGGATGAGCTATCTCTTTGGCCTGACCGGATCAACGCAGCTCACGGTCATCGCCGACCAACTTAACTTCGCTTACGCACAACCAGCGGCAGTGGTTGCCCTCTTCCTGGTGTTAGCCGGTTTCTTTTATAAACTGGCCCTCTTTCCTCTGCATTTCTGGGTTCCCGATGTCTATCAAGGCGGCGCCAATGAAACTACCGCCTTCATCGCCACCGTACCCAAACTTGCCGCCGTTGCCCTGTTGATCCGTATCATTGCCATGGTCAACGCCGACACCGCGGTCATCGTCAACCTCCTCGCCGTCTGCGCTCTGTTATCGATGTTTTACGGAAATCTCTCCGCCCTGGTGCAAAAAGATACCAAACGACTCCTCGGCTTTTCGGGCATCTCCCACGCTGGTTTCGTTTTGGTTGGCCTGTTGACCCTGCAAGGCGAAGGGTACGCCACCGCTATGTATTATATCGTCGGCTACGTCTTTATGAACCTTGCCTGCTTCATGGTTATCTGCAAGGTTGCCAAAGACGGATGCAATGTCTCCATCGAAGACTTCACTGGTCTGCACAAGCGTGCGCCTCTTCTTGCAGTCACCCTGTCGATCGGCCTTTTCGCCCTCGCCGGCATTCCACCGTTTGTTGGTTTCACCGGGAAATTTTTTCTCCTCGTCAATGCTTTCAAGCAAGGCCACCTGCTGTTGGTGGTCCTGGCAGCCATCAACACCGCCATTGCCATCTATTACTACCTCTCCATCGTCCGAGTAACCTTCTGCAGCGATGCCGAAGATCGCGGACAGCTTCAGGTAAGTGGCCGATATACGGTACTCTCTTTTCTGCTGATTGCCATAATCGTCATTATGGGCATAGCTCCCGGGCCGTTTCTCGAGATGACCTCGACAGCAATGCAAGCAATCATGTAGCCCAAGCCGTAGACGCTCTTCCACTCCCTCGTCCAGTATCGAAAGCACTGGTCGTGCTGGAGACACCTTTTCCTCTTTCGGGTCGCTCACCGTTGCCCAGACATACCCCTCTATGGACTCCTGGCTTATTAGCATTCTTCTCATTCTCGTTTTGACACAGACTCTTGAGTCTCTCGCCATCCTGTTCAATCTCCGTTCTCTGCGTCCGCACCCACCGCAGGAATTGGCTGAACTGTACGCCCCTGAGAGCTACCAAAAATCGTTATCCTATATCCGCGCCACCAGTGGTTTGGCACTCACCCAAGGTGTCATCTCCACTGCAGCCGTGGTCATCTTTATCATCATAGGAGGATTCAACGCCGTCGATCTACACTTACGCACCATGGTGCAGCATGATATTGCCGTCGGTCTGCTCTTTATCACCACCCTGCTGCTGCTGATCTTTTTCCTCGATCTCCCCTTTTCTCTCTACAGGACTTTCGTAATCGAGGAACGCTTCGGTTTCAATCGCACCACCGCCACAACCTATAGCACCGATCTCATGAAGTTTATTTTGCTGGCTGTCTGCCTCGGCGGACCATTGACTGCTTTCGTTCTCTGGTTTTTCAACAATGGCGGGTATCTTGCCTGGCTCTACAGTTGGTTGGCCGTCTCGCTCTTTTCTCTGGTGCTTCAATTTCTTGCACCCTTGGTCATCCTCCCTCTCTTCAACAAACTCACTCCTCTGCACGGGGGAGAATTGGCGAAAGCGATTAGTAAGTACGCAGACGAACAACACTTCGCCATTCAGGGAATTTTCACTATGGATGGCTCAAAACGCTCAACAAAAGCCAATGCCTTTTTTACCGGTTTCGGGCCGTTAAAAAAGGTGGTGTTTTTCGATACGCTCATGCAGCAGCTCTCAACCAAGGAAATTGTAGCCGTTCTCGCCCACGAAATAGGACATTACAAACTGCACCATCTCCCCAAAAAGCTTGGCGCCTCTCTTCTGCACGGGTTTGCGATGTTCTATCTCTTATCTCTTTTTCTCCAAGTCGAAGAGATATCGAGGGCATTCTCCATGGAATATGTATCAATTCATGCTTCTCTAGTCTTTTTTGGCTTGCTGTTTTCTCCCGCCAATCTAGCCATCTCGGTCATTTTTCAATCCCTCTCTCGGAAACACGAATATGCCGCAGATCAATTTGCCGCAACAACCTTAAAAGACGAAGAATCTTTGATCAGCGCACTGAAGAAACTCTCTTCCACAAATTTCAGTCATCTCACTCCCCATCCCCTTTCGGTCTTGCTGCATTACAGCCATCCCCCCCTCGTCGCCCGCATTGCTAGGTTGCATTCTCGCATGTAGTCGCGATATACATCAAATCGAAGAGCCTCAAAACGTAGATATTTTGATTTCACATTCTATTTTTCTAGTATTATAGCACGATTGGTAACATCACCAGTAATCGGCCCCAACCTTGCCTTTTACAGAGGACGTGCTAATATTGACATAACTGCTTTCAACAACTGTCCTCTTATCTTGGAGATTTTATGAACAACAATCAATTTCGTCGTCCACTTTTACAATCAGCCGCCATCCTTGCTGGGGTTATCTTCTTAGCAACCATTGCCGCCTCTTCAGGCGATAGTAACAGTGGAGGTTTCCTTGGTTTTATCGTCGGGATTGGCCAAACCATTCTCTTTGTTTTTGGCCTGGTGGTTGGCGTTGGAGTTTGTATCGCCATGCTCATCGGTATTTTCCTCGCTGCGGTTTTTTTTTTTAATGATACGGCGACCACCGAGATCTACACCGATTTAAAAATTAAATTCTCTGCAATGCGTGCTGAGCGTTAAAGACGAGTGAAGAGGCTGCAAGAAAGGATCGCGACGGGCAATCAACACAGCATGTAGACGTTTACTCAGTTTCTAGTGAGCGTGATTAGCGCCAAATGTTGTCCAGTTCTTATCGAGATATTAGCTTGTGGAGGGATAACCTCTCCAAGAACATTATGCTCTGCCTTCGTCGGCCGGCTCTCACTCTTGCCGGTAACAATCGCGCCAGCTGGCTTTAATGTCATAATTATTGCTGCTGGTGCAAGGGCAGCTATAGGCCACAGCTAGAAGACGGTCTGTGTTCACCAAGAGCTAAATTTCTTTCTACAGCGCTCCAAAGAGAAGGCAACACCGCCCTCACCAAACATTAGTCGTTAACAAATTCGCACATACACTCACATCGCCACAAGGCCTTTGAAGAGTGAGCTGTATTTCGTTTCCGGGCGATCTTTTCCTGTTGACAAGGGTAAGAGGTTCAAGTAGTTTGCCGCGGTCCTGAGGGAA
>CAYSON010000145.1:0-7898 GCA_964432635.1 uncultured Desulfopila sp. | reverse complement strand
GCACAACACCGGAGATGAGCCTTAAAGCAACCATGCAAGGGGTGATGGCTGGCTCGAAAAAACTGCACGAGGCAGTGGTAATGGTCTTTAATCCCCCTCCGATACCCGGGCTTGGTTCGACCGGGGGATTTTCTTTCAAACTCCAAAACCGCAGCGGCGGCACTCCGCAGGACCTCGCCAAGGTTGCCGGAGATCTCATTGAAGAAGCAAAAAAACGACCAGAACTTAGCCAGATATATAGCAAATTCAACCCTCGGACTCCGGCCTTCCGTCTTGATCTCGACCGCGAAAAAATCAAAAAACTCGGTGTGCCAATAAGTGACGTGACTATGGCCCTTCAAGCCTTCCTCGGAGGCGTCAATGTCAATGATTTCTCTCGATTTGGCAGAACCTACAAGGTAACGATGCAGGCTGAACCGGAGTTCCGCAGCGATATTCGCGGAGTTGGCTTGTTTCATGTGCGGAGTTCCAGCGGCCAGATGATTCCTTTATCCACACTGGTGTCGCCGGAGTCGATCGTTTCGCCGAATACCGTTGAGCGCTATAATCTGTTCCGGACTGCCGAGATCAGCGGCGAACCTGCTCCAGGTTACAGTTCCAGTGACGCACTCAGGGCCATGGAGGAAACTGCGGCGCGGGTTTTGCCGCAAGGCTACGGTTATGAATGGTCGGGAATCAGCCTCCAGGAAAAAGAGTCTGCCGGCCAGGCCCCCATTATCTTCGCCATGGCGCTGACTTTCGTCTTTCTCTTTCTCGCCGCCCTTTACGAGAGCTGGTCCGTGCCGTTCGCCGTCCTCTTTGCCATCCCGATCGGGGTGTTTGGGGCGATGAGCGGTCTGTGGCTCACCGGTCAGACGAATAATATCTACGCCCAGATTGGTCTCATCCTGCTCATCGGCCTTGCCGCCAAGAATGCCATCCTCATTGTTGAATTCGCGAAAATGAAACGCGACCAGGGAAGTTCCCCGGAAGAGGCGGCGCTGGAGGCAGGAAAACTGCGATTGCGGCCGATCATCATGACCTCTCTGGCCTTTTTACTCGGAGTTATTCCGATGATCATCAAGGGTGGTGCTGGTGGTGCGGCTCAGGCAGCTATGGGTATAACGGTATTCTCTGGCATGGTCACAGCAACGTTCATTGCCATCTTCATGGTGCCGGTGCTGTACGTTGCCGTTGAACGACTGGTCGGACGTTTTTCCGGGCAAGGCAAGGCAACTGCCGGGGAGGTCCACACATGAAGAAAAAGGCCATTAACAGCATTCTTGTTTCGGGACTGTTTCTTGTCTTGCTGGGTGGTTGTGCCCTCGGTCCCGATTACCAAAGGCCTCAGCTTGCTCTGCCGAACACCTTCCGCGCTGAGGCAGCGCTATCAGCCACCGATTCCTACGGCGATCTCCACTGGCGCTCGGTGTACAGTGACCTGGCCGTCCAGGCCCTGATTGATGAGGCCTTGAGGGCTGCCCCCGATATCCTTCTGGCTGAAGCGCGGGTCCGTGAGGCCGAAGCAGTAGCCGGAGTGGTGCGCGCCGATCTTTTCCCCAAGTTGGGCCTGAGTTTTGCGACATCGCCCATCCCTAAAGCGGATAGCGACACCCTTTCCTCAAATTATACCGGCGGGGCCTCGGTCAGCTGGGAGCTTGATCTCTGGGGCCGCCTGCGCCGCGCCAATGAAGCGGCTCGTGCCGATCTCCTCGCCAACGAAGACAACCGACGTGGTGTGGTCATCTCACTCATTGCCAATGTTGCCGGTCGCTATTACCAGCTGATTGCCGAGCGCGAGGCCTATCAGGTAGCAGAACGAACCGCAGCCAACCAGCGCGATGCCCTGCGCCTTATAGAGCGACTCACCGCTGCCGGCATTGCCTCTGCAGCCGAAGTAAGGCAACAGGAAGTTGCCCTGGCAGTTACAGAAGTGTCATTACCAACTCTTCGCAAGAGCATTGCGACATCAGAAAATGGTCTGTCCATCCTCCTTGGTCGCATACCTGGCGTAATTCCTATCGAAACAGCATTCACCCTGGAAATGCCGGAAGCAATTCCAGCCGGTCTGCCGAGCAGGCTTCTTGAACGGCGCCCCGATATTCTTGCCGCAGAACAGCAATTGGTTGCTGCCAACGCCAAAGTCGGCGAGGCCAAGGCCAGATTTTTCCCTGCCTTATCGCTTACCGGCCTCTTTGGTGGGGTCAGCAACCACGCTTCCGAAGTGTTAGCCGGTAGCGCAGCAACGATCGCTTCGCTGGGGTTCAATGCCCTCCAGCCTCTTTTTGCTGGTGGACAGTATTACTTTAATTATGAAGCCTCTCTTGCCAGGCTTGACCAGGCCTTGCTCTCCTACCGTCGGACCGTTCTGGCAGCGCTAGCCGAGGTGGCAACGGCCCTAACCAGTTATCGGGAAGCCGGTGACCTCCTGGCGGTGCAGAAAAGGCGCGTGAATTCAGCCCGGGAGTCACTGCGACTGGCGGAACTGCGTTATCGAGCTGGGGTGATCAGTTATATTGAGGTGCTTGATGCCCAGCGGCAACTGTTCTCGGCCGAAACCGAGCAGGTAAACAGCCAATTCGGACACCGTCTAGCCCTCAGTCAAATCTATCTTGCCCTCGGCGGCGGGTGGGAGAAATCTGATGAAACACCGTAAATGACACCGGGGTTGGTGATCCTTGGCGACACAACGGCAGTATCAGAGATGGCACTCAATGACGATAACGGTTGAGGCAACGGAACGAAGAATATGTGCCTCTTGTTGGAGTTGAACAGTTTTCGACATCGACCGCACAGCGACCAACGTGGTCGGTAACAGTTTTGCGATTGCGGTGGTAGCCAAACGGGAAGGCTTGCTCGGTCAACCTAGAGGTGAGTATGGTGAGTATGGGTAGGCGAGAGAAACCAGTACCACGGAGCACCGCTGCAAGGACCTTCTGCCGTCACCCCACTTGGGTGGAGATTTGCCAGGGCACTTTGTCTGTTGCGGTGGCTGCGGTACTCTCTAGCCGCGAATGCCGGTCAGCAGTCAACTGAGCCACAGGTGAAGATACTTGCCGGAATCAGCGGTGAGCTGTCGTTCGCCTGGTACTCGGTCATCACCCAGACAGACACCGAGGGGGGTGTAAACGTCACCGGCCGGACCAGGGATCTCCGTTGCAAGTATCGGATTCCCTGAGGTGCTTGTCGCAGATAGTTGATTTAACTGTCTGAACTTGCCAAGGAGACCTATGTGGATTGTTGAATTGTGGTAGTGCTGTTGTTCATCTGGCTGGGCGCGCGCTTGGGAAGCATCGGTATCGGTTTTGCCCGTGGATTCGGCGTGCTGGTTCTGGGGGGTATCGGTGTGAAACCGGGCGCCATTCCGGTTGACGTCATTCTTATCATCATGGGGGTGATTGCCGCCATTGCTGCGATGCAGGTGGCCGGCGGGTTAGATTACCTGGTCCATATTGCAACGAAAATACTGAAAAAGAATCTGAAATATATTACCTTTCTGGCGCCGATGGTACCCTATACCATAACCCTCTTCGCCGGTACGGTACACTCCGCCTTCTCGACACTGCCGGTTATTGCCGAGGTGGCCAAACTGAACGGAATCAGGCCATCACGACCGCTCTCCATCTCCACCGTCGCCTCGCAGATTGCCATCGCCGCATCACCGATCTCGGCCGCCGTGGTCTTCTTCTCGAAAGAACTGGAAAAATACGGGGTCGACTATGTCAAATTGCTGATGATAACAATCCCGAGCAGTTTCCTGGCAGTCATGCTCGGCGCGGTCGTGGCGAACTTCTTGGGCAAAGACCTGAAGGACGACCCGGTTTTTCAGGAGCGTCTGGCCAAGGGGCAGGTCAATATGAAGGCCTCCTCTGACGGGGAAAGGTGCTCCCTTCCGGAGCCAAGCGGTCCGTGCTCATCTTCGGCATCTGCCTTTTCTGCGTGGTGTTTTGCGCCATGGCCATTAGTTCGACCTTTGCTCTCATCAAGACACCGATTCTCACCCGGGATGATGCGATCATCTCTTTCATGCTCGGCGCCGCCACCCTCATTTGCCTGTTTTGCAAGGTCGATGCCAAGAACATCCTCAATGCGCCAACGTTCAAGTCGGGGATGAGCGCCTGTATCTGCGTTCTTGGCGTTGCCTGGCTCGGCACCACCTTTGTGACTGCCCACATCAAGGAGATCAATGTGCTTGCCGCCAATCTCCTCACATCGTACCCATGGATGCTGGCCGTGGTTCTCTTCTTTGCCGCCATGCTCCTTTATTCCCAGGCGGCGACCACCAAGGCACTGATGCCAGCGGCACTGGTTCTCGGTGTCAGTCCGGTTGCTGCAATCGCGGCTTTTGCTGCGGTCAGCGCACTGTTCGTACTACCGACCTACCCATCCCTGATCGCCGCAGTTGAGTTTGACGACACCGGTTCGACCCGGGTGGGAAAATACGTTTTCGATCACCCCTTCCTGATCCCCGGGACTGCAACGATTATTTTTGCCGTTGCCTTGGGGTTCCTGTTTGGTGGCCTATTCCTGTGAGGGTAAGACCGTACTCATGCACATATTAAAAATGGAGAATTGAGATGAACCTATTAGAAACGTTGATGAACAAAGCCGCCACCGCCACGGGAATGTCTAAAAGCGACCTTCTTTCCGTATTTGCCAAAGGTGAGCGCAAGTCCTATGCAGCGGGTGAATACCTGTTCCACGAGTCATCGCCACGGCTCTGGGCGGGGATTGTCGAGGAGGGCGAGGTTTCGATCGTCCGCGGTCTGCATGGTTCGACCAAACACCTCTCCACTCTGGCCATGGGTGCCATGATCGCTGAAGGTGCTCTTCTTGACGAAACACCCCATTCGACGAGTGCCTTCACCCGCCGTGGCGCAACCGTCTGGCAGGTTCCTCGGGATATCTGGCAGGCACTGCAAAAGAGCGACCCGGATATTTTTTATCGCATCGTTGCCCGGGTAGCCCAACGGCAGAATGAGCGGCTCCATTATGCGGCCGAGCAACTGGCCGGTCAGGCCGGGCCAGAGGCGCTGCTCACCGCTGTGCGTCGTGAGCATGATCTGCTGGGTGACCGCGATGTACCGCTTTCGGCATATTACGGTGTCCAGACCCTGCGCAGCGTGGAGAACTTTCCGATCTCCGGCTTGCCACTGAAGAATTTCGCCCATTTCGTCGATGCCCTGGCCATGGTGAAAAGGGTGCCGCCTTAGCCAACTGTGAACTGGGGGTGCTGGCAAAGGAGAAGATGGAAGCCATCTGCGCTGCCTGTGACGAGATCCTCGCCGGCAAGTTGCGCGACCAGTTTGTCGTGGATATGATCCAAGGAGGTGCCGGCACTTCCACCAACATGAATGCCAACGAGGTCATTGCCAACCGGGCGCTGGAGATACTTGGCCATCAGAAGGGCGAGTATACTTTCCTCCACCCAAACGATGATGTCAACTGCTCCCAGTCAACAAACGATGCCTATCCAACGGCCATAAAGCTGGCTGTCTATTTCTCCATCAAGGATACACTCTCGGCTTTGGGCGAACTGCAAAATGCGCTTCTGGCCAAAGCGAGTGAATTTGCCTTAGTGCTTAAAATGGGGCGGACCGAGAATCAGGATGCTGTGCCTATTACTCTCGGTCAGGAATTCGGGGCGTATGCGAAGATGATTGAAGGGGCAATGAACAGCATGAAGCGTGGTGCTGACGAGCTGCTGGAAATCAATATGGGCGCTACGGCCATTGGTACCGGTATCAATGCCCCTCCGGGGTATGCCGAACTTGTCGTTAAAAGATTGGCGGAGGTGAGTGGACTACAGGTCACCAAAGCCGAGAACATGGTGCAGGGGACGCAGGACGCCGGTGGATTTGTGCAGATGTCATCCAACATGAAGCGGGCGGCAGTGCAGCTCTCCAAGATCTGCAACGACCTGCGCTGGATGGGCTCCGGGCCCCGTTGCGGGCTGTATGAAATCCGCCTGCCGGCTATGCAACCCGGTTCTTCCATTATGCCTGGCAAGGTCAATCCGGTCATGCCGGAGATGGTCAGCCAGGTCTGTTTCACCATTATCGGTTACGACGTCACCATTGCCATGGCTGGCGAGGCGGGGGAACTGGAGCTGAATATGGCGGAGCCGATTATGGCCTACTGCCTGCTCCATGGCTTGATGATTCTTAAAAATGCCACCATTGCCCTAACCAGTCGCTGCATTGTCGGCATCCAGGCAAATGAAAAACGCTGTCTTGAGATGGTACAGAACAGTATCGGTCTGGTAACGGCGCTTAACCCGGTGCTTGGTTATGAAAAATCGGCGGCGATTGCTAAAGAGGCGTTGGAAACCGATGGCAGCGTCTATGATCTGGTGCTGCAGAAAGGGTGGCTGACCAAGGATAAGCTTGATGACATCCTCAAGCCGGAGAATATGACTCAGCCGCGCAAACTCTAAAACAGCGTGTTCCAGCGAGAGACGAGTGGACAGTTCCCCTCGCAACCGAGGTGTATATAAAAGCAACAAATTGACTCTTTTTCCTCCGTGCTGCAAGTTGCTACTAACGATTCGGTCTCTGCTTTTTTTACAGATTCGATGAGATACCAAGACAGCCGAGGCCACTTCACATCACTGTTCTCTCGAGGCGCTATGCAATCGCGGCCAGAGAAGGATTGTCTTCAACATAATACCGCCATTTCTTCAAGATGATCTTCCTGGCTGCCCGTGCTGAATAATCAGCGATTTTGATAAAATGGGGATTTCCGATACCGTCGATCATCACCAGTGTCGGTTGGCCAGGTGCTATGTACTTGACCACGATATTGCCCGGAGCGGGATCGGAGACGATGATGCAGTGGGTGAGGAGATGGTTGCGGAGGTGATCTAAGAGGGCAGCGATCTGTGCCGGGGTAACCTTGTCCGCCAAGATGTTTCCAGGAAGAAAGGCTGAGAGGGGATTGGAGATGGCCCCATGGTAATCTTTGATCAACTGAAACACACTGCCCCGACCAAGGGTTGTGTGGCAGTGGCCGAAGAAGCGGCTGAGATGGTCGAATGGTTTGTGCGCTTTCCAGTATTTTTGCAGGTACTTTTCTTCCCTTTCTACAGCCCGCCGCTTTTTCTCATTAAAAAGGAGTTTGATACATTTGTCGGTATCGTGCGGGTGTTGGTATACGGTACGAACCCCGCCTCGTCCGATCAACAGATCATGGTCAAGGTGCAGCGGTGGGAAGTGTTGGCGATACCTGTCGTACATAACGTGTGGTTCAAGTAAGCCGCTACGCGGCAGAAAAGGCCTCACCTTTTGGCAACTATCAATCCGTTATCATGGGAAAATAGTCATCCTGTGCAATCAATTTATACTCTTCGTCGGTAACGAGTCTGTAGGAAAATCCCTTTCACGAATCCAGCCTCCCGACCTCTCTGGTGTGTCAATTTGAGACAAGGGGGTAAACCTTTCTTCACCTTATCAATGGCCCACCATTTCTTACTCCATCTCGCCTCTCCTGGGGAGTGTATCAGGGATCTGATCGGACTGTTTCTATTAGCCTGTCTCCAACTCTGCGCCCACCGTGCCAAAAATGGGGTCGATCGTCAATAAGGGAACCAAGGGGCCACGATTTTTTTGCTCTTTGCAAGAATGTTGCTATAGGCCGCAGGTGACAGATGGTTCAAACGCTTCTGATGTTTTTGGTGGGTGGAGTAGATTTCGATATACTCCGTAATCTCCTGCACAGCTTCTCGCCGAGCAGTGTGGCGACGATGGGAGATCAGCTCCGGTTTTTTAACATTCCCGAGAATCTCTCTACTATGGGGGGAGAGAAAGGCAGATGTTCAAAGAGTGAGATACCAAGCTGGAAGCAGCTCGGCAAAGCAGGAAATTGTAGCGAGCGGAGGCCGACGCCACGAAGGTCCATGCCGCTTTTTCCCCCATTCAGGC
>CAYSON010000144.1:0-7899 GCA_964432635.1 uncultured Desulfopila sp. | reverse complement strand
AGGTGTA
The DNA here is from genome assembly GCA_964432635.1 of uncultured Desulfopila sp. Classification (GTDB taxonomy): domain Bacteria; phylum Desulfobacterota; class Desulfobulbia; order Desulfobulbales; family Desulfocapsaceae; genus Desulforhopalus_A. Next base: position 7,892 of record CAYSON010000144.1, on the reverse strand, counting down.
CCAATAAGGATAAAGTCCTCGTCATGACCTGGTACGCGGCACTCGGGGCGATCGAGCAGGGGCTGGTTTACGGCATCATGGTCATCGGGGTTTACCTGACCTTTCGTATCCTCGATTTCCCCGATCTCACCGTCGACGGCAGTCTGCCCCTCGGGGCGGCCATCTCGGCGGTGGCGATCAGCTCGGGGGTCAATCCCTATCTCTCCCTGTTGTTCGCCCTGGGTGGCGGCTTCGTTGCCGGCATGGTCACGGCGGTCTTGAACACCAAGTTCAAGATCCTCCACCTGCTCGCCTCGATCCTCACCATGATCGCCCTCTATTCCATCAACATCCGCATCATGAGCGGCCCCAACGTCGCCCTGCTGGGGACCAATACGGTGTTCGACGCCGTCACCCGGCTCGGCGTGCCCTCGCACTTCGCCGGCCTGGTGGTCTTCGGCTGCCTTGCCGCCGTGGTGGTGGGCGGGATCGTTTGGTTCATGGGCACCGAGATCGGCCAGGCGATTCTCGCCACCGGCGACAATCCGCAGATGATCACCAGCCAGGGGGTCAACATCCATCTGGTGATCATCTTCGGGGTCGGGCTGTCCAACGGCCTGGTGGCCTTGAGTGGCGCACTAGTCGCCCAGAATCAGGGGGCGGCCGATGTCGGCATGGGTCTAGGCACCATCGTCGCCGGGCTGGCCTCGGTGATCATCGGCGAGACCGTTTTCGGTTGCCAGACGCTGATGCGAGCCTTTATCGCCGCCCTCCTTGGCTCCATCGTCTACCGGCTGGCCATCGCCCTGGCGCTTGGCCTGGAGTTGGGCGGCTTTCGCTTCAACCCCAGCGACCTCAACCTGATCACCGCCCTGCTGGTCATCGTCGCCCTGATCACCCCCAATCTCAAACGGAGGCTCTTGGCCCGGTGATTCGCCTACACCATATCGTCAAATACTTTCACAAGGGCAGCGTCAACGAGGTATTCGCCCTCAATGACATCAATCTGCACCTGGCGGCCGGGGACTTCGTCACCGTCATCGGTTCCAACGGCGCCGGCAAGTCGACCCTGCAGAACTGCATTGCCGGCGGCTTCTTTCCCGACTCGGGGGAAATTTTCATCGGCGAGCGCGATGTCACCATGTGGCCGGAATATAAGCGCGCCGCCCTCATCTCGCGGGTTTTTCAAAACCCCTTGCTCGGCACCTGCCCCTCGGCGACCATCGAGCAGAACATGGCCCTGGCCGCCCTGCGCGGGCAGCGGCGCGGCCTCGGCCGCGGCGTCAAGGCCCGCGACCGCGAAGGTTTCCGCGGTGAATTGCGCCAGCTTGGCCTGGGCCTCGAGGACCGGCTGCTCGACAAGGTCGGCCTGCTCTCCGGTGGCCAGCGTCAGGCCCTGACCATGCTCATGGCCACTATGGTCAAGCCCGAGGTGCTGCTCCTTGATGAGCATATCGCCGCGCTCGACCCCAAGACCGCCAGCCAGATCCTGGCGCTGACCGAGGAGATCGTTGCCTCGCGCCAGCTCACCACGTTGATGATCACCCACAACATGAAACATGCCATCAGCTTCGGTAATCGCCTGCTCATGCTCCATCAAGGGCGGGTCCTCCTTGACCTCGGCGGCCACGACAAAAAGAACCTCACCGTTAAGGACCTCGTCGAACAGTTCTACAAGGCGCAAGGAGAAGAACTGGCCATGGACTCGCTCTTGCTTGGCTAGGGAGAAGTTCCCATGACTATCCCCTCCCTCCACGATCTCACCGCCCTGTTCACCGCTGAGGTGCTGTTCACCGGGTTAATAGTCTTTTGTGCCCGCATCTGCGATGTCTCCATCGGCACGGTGCGGACCATCGTCACCGTCCAGGGCCGCTCGGTGCTCGCCTTCTGCCTGGCGGTGTTCGAGGTGACCATCTGGATCACCGTGGTCAGTACGGTGATTCGCCAGATTGCTGACATGCCGGTGCTCGCCATCTTCTATTCCCTCGGCTATGCCACCGGCAATGTTGTTGGCATCATGGTGGAAAAACGGCTAGCCTTCGGGATGATCATCCTTAAGGTCTTCACCATGAAGCACGGCAAGGTTATGGCCGACGAGTTTCGCCAGGGCGGTCAGCCGGTTACCGTGTTCAAGGGCGAGGGCATGACCGGGCCAGTCAACGAACTGTATATCGTTTGTCGCCGCCGCGACTTGAGGCGCCTCATTCCCCGGGTGCAGGCGATTGACTCCGATGCCTTCTACGTGGTGGAGATGGCCCGCGACGTCAGCAAGATGCTCAAACCGCTACACACCCCTCTGGGCGGCTGGCGGCAGCGCCACAATCGCAAATAGTGTTTATGCTGTTGGATGATCCGGCAGGGCAGATAAGTGCCGTCGATGGGATACTCCATGGAGGGCACTGCTGCCTCGTGGAAAAGGGACCAAGAGGGTCGGAGAAAGTGAAAGATTTGGTGTCGGGAAGAGGGCGAGGGGGCCTTATGGTTGTGCTCGCGGCCTTATTGTTGGCCGGCTGCGCCGGGCCCCGCTATCAAGCCACTGATCACTTTGACGGAAAGCGCTTTTTTAACCCCGGCAAGCCGATGGACAAGGGTTTGGGCAGTTTTCTCAAATGGCGCTTTACCAGTGAGCGCGGCTACTGGCCAGACCCACGGCCACTTACCCAGACTGACAAGCCGCCGGCAAGGGTCTTCGGCGACCAGCTGCGGGTCTCCTGGGTCGGTCATGTCACCATGCTGCTGCAGACCGAGGGGTTGAACATCCTCACCGATCCGATCTGGTCGGAGCGGGCTAGTCCCCTTTCCTGGCTCGGGCCCAGGCGGGTCCATCCCCCAGGTATTCTCTGGGAGGATCTGCCCCCCATTGATATCGTCCTGGTTAGCCATAATCACTACGACCACCTTGATCTGCCCACCTTGAAGCGTTTGCAGCAGCGCGACCGGCCGCGCTTTATCGCCCCCTTAGGCAACGAGCGCTTGCTGCGGGAGGTGGGCGAGGAGGCGAGGATCGAGGTCTTCGACTGGGGGCAGAACACGGCGCTTTCGCCTACGGTTATGCTGCACCTCGACCCCATGCACCACTGGTCGCGGCGCACCCTCTTTGACCGCAACGAGATGCTCTGGGCCGCCTTCACCCTCGCCACCCCTGCCGGCAATATCCATTTCGTCGGCGACAGCGGCTATGGTGGCGGCGACTATTTTCGTGCCGCCCGCGAGAAATTCGGCCACTTCCGCCTGGCCATCCTCCCCATCGGCGATGGCAACCCGGCCTGGTTCATGGCCTATGGTCACATGACTCCGGCCGAGGCAGTCAGCGCCTTCGAGGATCTCGGTCAGCCGTTCGTAGTGCCAACGCACTACAACACTTTCCCCCTGGCCGATACCGGCTATGATCAGCCGCTGCGCGAACTGGAGAGCGCCGTCGCCGGCAAACCCCTAGCGGCCGAGCGCTTCCTGCCGCTTTCAATCGGCGCCAGCCGCTACTATCCCGCCTTGCCTGCCGCTACGACATCAAACTGACTGTGTTTGACGGTTGACATCTCCTCCTTTGGATAATGGCAGTGGATTGGGAGAAATGTCAGTGATCCCTACAGTCTGACCTGCGGGGATTCTTCAGCTAGGACCAGAAACCTTTCGACACTTTTATATATCCGTCCAAGAAATATTCGAGCGAAATCCTGTTCCTTATCGACGAGCCGGGCGACCGGAATCATCCTCTTGCTGTTCTCATCCGCGCCTCTCTTATTGCGTTTGTTTCATTGGTTTGGCTTTTTCTGGAAAAAAGAGTTGATGCAAATGATTTAGATTACGTGAAATGGAGGCATGGTTGTCCTCTCAAGTGTGGAAAAAGTCGCAATCCGAACGTGTCACTGACTATAAAAGAGTAAAATAAAATTGCACCATATCTTTCTTTTTTCCCTACTTTTCTATCTGTTGTCTAAAGACAATCAGTTTTCAACAGAGCAACATCCATTTGATGCTTTAGTGAAATTATTTCCTGGGTTAAAGATGAAACAACTTGAGATCTGATTTACCTTCCTGTAATTTTTGTCATCAACTCCCAATTGGCACTCGAAAACTCTGAGTGTCTGAAGTAAGCAACTTTAGCCTGTAAAAAGATAATCATTTTATCCTAGGATCAGAAATATCATGAACGCTTCAATCCGTCATAGTTCGTTGCCTCGCCTTTCTCATCAACAAAACACACACAAAAAACCTCTGTTTGGTATCTTTAACGGGAGTGCCGAGCTTCCAGCATACCTGAGAGAGAAATGTTCCAGCCTGAGGATCTTTTTGTTGGTTTCATTACTGATTGGTGTTGGCCTCTCTTTTTTGCAGTTCTCCGACTTGTTCTTCAGGCTGGATTCACTTTTTCTATCTCTCAGCCCTAAAACACAATACAATAGCCTGCCTATTGGATTAATGGTCTTGTTTGTCATGTTCCACAGCCTTTTGCCTGGAATACTTGTTTTAGAGGAAGGTTTGGTTAAAGGTATTATCTATACAGTTGTTTTCTGGTTTTTTTATGGTGTTCTCGTTCACTCCTATAGTTCCAGTTTAGCTTTCTATATCCCCCTTTCTGCGCCGCTGATAGGCTGTGTCCTTTCATTACTAAGAGTCATTGGCTGGGAACACACCTTTCTCAGGAAAGAACAGGAAGAGGTCAAAAAGACATTCGGATCTTTCGTCGACCCTAGAATAGCTGATATTCTTTTGAAAAACCCTGATGTAGTAAACGAGAATGGGAAGCGCGCCACCGTTACGGTTATGTTTGCAGACCTAAGGGGCTTTACGAATATTTGCGAGAATTATCCTCCTGAAACGGTAATCGAAATGCTTCGGGATGTTTTTGGAAAACTAATTTCTATTGTCAGGAATAATGGCGGGGTTATTGATAAGCTTATGGGAGATTCGATGATGGTTGTATGGGGCAACCCGATTCCTTTGGCAAATCATGCCGAAAAAGCGGTTGAATCTGCCATTGAGATACAAACAATGATGCAAGTACTGAAAAAGAAATGGTTTCATAAGCTTGGCGTTGATCTTAGAATGGGCATAGGAATCAATACCGACGAAGTCGTTGCGGGTACTATCGGTTCTGCGGAGTTTTGTGATTATACAGTCCTTGGGCGTGGAGTTAATCTGGCATCAAGCATTGAATCAGCCTGCCCGGGTGATATGATCTATATTTCGGAAAAGACGTTCCTGCAACTTAATGAATCATTTACCTGTTCAAAAATTGACAATCTCTGTGTTAAAAATGATGGATCAATTTCAGCCTACCAAGTTCTCATCTAGACTAGGCGGGGAGGTAGTTGTGCTTTTCGGTTAGGGGAATATATTCTCCTGCAAATTTTACATAGGTTTTTCTGTTCTGATCCACATATGTCTTGGTGAGCACACGACCGAAAAAATCTTCATTTTTATATACAATAAATCCTTTTCCAACCTCACGAAAACGAAGATCATCAGATTTTTCTTTCATTTTTTCACCTTCTTCAGACGTTCATGTCACATGCGCGGCGTTTCAGACTCATGTACAGACTTTGCAGTAGCTATTAGCTATGATCGCACTAGCAATAACTACGCCAAAAAGTCCTCATCATGCTGCGCAGGTCTTTTTTTTATCACTATTCTAGTTTAACCTATTGAAAATAAACTGATATGTTTGTAATTGCATTTCAATTTATTTCTCTAAAAGACTTGTTGTGTAATATGATTCGCTGGAAAAATGATCAAGTTGCAACAATAGTGGAAACATCGTTTACATATCGCAAGTTATCGACAAAAATTTGACAGCACATGAGATGAATCTTCGCAAGAATGTATATGCTTAATAACAGGTCTATGTTATCCTCGATCGGAGAATCTGGGTTGTTTGTCGCCACCATCAAAACTCAAGAGCAACCTTGAAGCAGAGCATGAAAATTGATTTTAGTTAAATAATATTAAACATATATAGTACTTTCGATTTGACCGTAAACATTGTTGTCACATGCAAGAAACTACTCACCACGTCAGTACCTCCGAATCATATCTTAATCTGTTAAAACAAAAGCTTGCTAAGCTGACCGGCGCATCGACCGTTGAAAATTATCACGCCTTAATCAGCTTTTATTCTTCCTTTGTCCCTTCCTTGATGAAAGCGGAGCGATGCACTGTCTTTATAATGGATTTGGGGAGCAAAGAAATCTGTTCCATTTTCGGAACCGGCCTTCAGAATCGTCAAATCAAGCCGCCTTTACGAGGAAGCATCGTTGGCGGTGTTATCAACTCAGGTAAAGGGATCCTCGTCAATAATCTTCGGGGGCACGTTGGGTATCACTCATTTGTTGAAGAGCAAACCGGGTTTATTTGTAACAACATACTCTGCGCACCAATTAAGAGTATTACTGGAAACAGCGTTACCGGTGCTGTTCAACTTCTCAATAAAGTCGACGGACAGCTCTTTATTGAAGAGGATTTGTTGCGGCTTGAAGAGATTGCTCATTTTTTGTCGCTTTCAATCGAGTCTATAGTCCTTAAGCAAGAAATCGTGAGGATCGCTACGTCCCTTGGAAAAGAAGCGGAGCGTCTCGAACGTGAATCGGTTAACGGAGTAACTCTGATTGCTGAGAGTCCGGCCATGCGAAAAGTGTTGGATCTCGTCCGCATCGTCAGCAAGACACCTGTCAGCGTTTTAATCCAAGGCGAAAACGGAACGGGCAAGGAACTTGTCGCCCGTATGATTCACCAGTTCGGAGATCGTCAGAATAAAGCATTTTTGCCGGTAAACTGTGCCAGCATTCCTGAAAACTTGATGGAGAGCCAGTTTTTCGGTCATGAGAAAGGTGCCTACACAGGGGCGGATTCCGCCAGAAAGGGACTGTTCGAGGAGGCCGCTGGCGGCATCCTGTTTTTGGATGAGATTGGAGAGATGCCACTGGTGATTCAGCCAAAAGTTCTCCGGGCAATACAAGAAGGAGAAGGGCAGCGGGTAGGGAGCAATGTTTTTGTTCAGTATGATTTTCGGCTTATCAGTGCCACGAACCGTGACTTGTCTGAAGAGGTAGCGCAGCGACGGTTCAGAGAGGATCTGTATTTTCGTATCTTCTCAGTAGAAATCACGTTACCACCACTCAGAGATCGCAAGGAAGACATCCTGCCTCTTTCGCTGCATTTCCTAAAGATAACCAATGAGCGTTTCGGAAAAGCTATTCCTGGATTCTCGCCCGAAGTGTTGAATGTGTTTGAGGCATATGGTTGGCCGGGAAACGTCAGGCAACTGCAGAAGGAAATAGAACGGTTAGTTGCTTTGACCGAGGATGCCCAACTTATCCAATCGGATCAGCTTTCCAGAGACCTGCAAGCTCTGTATTTGAGTCAAAAGAACAATAATAATGAGAGTGAAGACGGATACCTGGCTCTTTTGGAGCAAACGCAGCAGCTAGAAATCATTTTAATCCAAAAAGCCATGCGCCGCTGTAAGGGCAACAAAACCAAGGCAGCAAAACTCCTTGCAATTACCCGGCAGGGTCTCGATAAAAAAATAAAAAGATACGATCTGTCGTTCTGATGGCAAGCTTCCATGTATAGACCGTAGGCACCAGGGGGGGGGCGATCAATACTTGACAAGGAATGTCAAGTCGTTCGACATGGCCCTCATGGCTGCTCACCTCAGGGTAGCAGCAGCATGTGCCACGGCAGGGCGGGGAAGGTGTTGTGCAGCAGGTGATCGTCATCGGCCACCTGTATCGCCAGATTGGCAAAGCTTGCGCGGGCTAGGGGCAGCACCAGGCTTGGCGGGGTGACCGTGTCGCCCTCGCCGATGAGCAGGGTGGTGGGGACGGTCAGTAATTGCCGAGGTGGGCGATAGTCGCCGTAGTTGAGGGCAGGGGCGAGGAGGAAGAGGCGAGCGACCCGCTCTGGGTGACGAG
>CAYSON010000143.1:0-7914 GCA_964432635.1 uncultured Desulfopila sp. | reverse complement strand
CAAGACTCTCGGACACGATCGACCTTGGTTGAAGGAGGCATTTTCATCGCCTTCAACTTTGATGAGTTTGCCGTCTTTAACATGCAGTTTCTGGCCGCAGGCACCGTGGCATCCTGCCCCGGCTGACCAGGTAGTTGTCGGAAATACCGTAACATTTTTGTCGTAACTCATGACGAGGCCCCCTTGACTTTGAGTTTAAAACCTGTTGGTAAAGCAAAAGTTTAAACTTAATTACTCTCATCAACCTGCACTAAAATTCGGCAGCATTCAATAATATCCCAATATGCTATCAAAAAATGTGCCGGTTTGCTTGGGCTTCAATAGATATCCATAGTATGCTGACAATATAGGGTATATTCTTGATAAGCCGGTCGTGACAGAAACGCGGCCCACTGCAAGCCACGATATTTCGGTTGACACTCCGATATTTCGGACAATAGAGTACCTTAAGGCATACACACATTGTGTTTATGGAAATCAGACGGAAGTCGGGGACGAATTTGCATGCACAAAAAAAAATTGCTGCAAAGAACCATCCTGCCAGAGAGGAAGGACGTATTTGAAGAAATTTCTCCTGCTCTATTGCGTGAGCGTCTCGAATTTGAAACGCTGCTAGCCGATATGTCGACAAAATTTGTGAATTTGCCAGCGGCCAAAATTGACCAGGAAATTGAACATGTGTTGCAAAGAATTACTGAAGTTTTAGACATCGACCGGTGCAGTGTAGCCCAATTCAACGATAACAGGATGAAACTCAAGGTTACCCATGCATTTGCCGCCCCGGGTGTAACCCCTATGCCGGATATTACTCTCAATGAAACACAACCCTGGTACAGCGCAAAGCTGTTTCGCTGTGAATCAATCGTGGTGTCAAGCCTGAATCAACTGCCACCCGAAGCTGCAGTAGAGAAAGCATATTGCATGCAACAGGGAATCAAATCGAGTGCACTGATTCCCTTGGCAGTGGAGGGCTCCTTATTGGGGGTTGTTGGATTTGCTGCTTTAAAATCCGAACGGCTATGGCCGGATGTACTAGTCCAACGTTTGAAGCTGCTGGGAGTGGTGTTTGCCAACGCCCTTATGCGCAAACATGCAGAACAACAACTGCATAAAGCGTTCACTGAAATAAAAATTCTAAAGGATCGCCTGGAAGCTGAAAACACCTACCTGCGTGAGGAAATTAGTATCCAGCATTTACATTCGGAATTCATCGGAAAAACCGATGCAACAAAAATAATGCTCAAGCAGGTTGAGCAGGTTGCCGTAATGGACACGACGGTACTGATACTCGGAGAAACGGGCACCGGCAAGGAGCTTTTGGCTCAGGAGATACACAAACTCAGTCAGCGTAAAGATCGGCCGATGGTCACCGTCAATTGCGCTGCATTACCAATGAATTTAATAGAGAGCGAGTTGTTTGGTCATGAAAAAGGCGCTTACACTGGTGCGGAATACAAAAGAATAGGGCGGTTTGAACTGGCTAATAATTCAACACTCTTCTTGGACGAAATTGGTGAGACCTCTTTATCGATTCAAACTAAACTGCTCCGTGTTTTAGAGGAGAGACGCTTCGAGCGCTTGGGATGTAATGATACTTTGTCGTGTGATGTTAGGGTGATCGCCGCCACCAACCGAGATTTACTTAAAGCGGTTCGTATGGGCGAATTTCGGATGGATCTTTACTACCGATTAAATATTTTTCCCATATTTATTCCACCGCTTAGGGACCGACGAGGGGATATTCCCGCTCTGGTCTGGTTTTTTGTCAGAAGTTTTTGTGAAAAAATGGGCAAACGGATTGAAAATATTCCGCGTACCAACATGAAAGATTTGTGCGATTACCACTGGCCCGGGAATGTCAGAGAACTAAAGAACATCATCGAGAGGGCCTTGATTTTAACCACCGACAGCACCCTTCAAATCGATCTTCCCGGTAATCAGGGTTCGATCAACCGACAAACACGGACTCTAGAAGAAGTTCAAAAAGAGCATATAGTAAGCACTCTGGAACTGACTCGCTGGCGGATTAGAGGAGGAAACGGAGCAGCGTTAATTCTAGGGCTTAAACCCACCACTTTGGAGTCGAAAATTAAAAAGTTAGGCATTGAACGACCCGCAAGTATTTAAATATCTGTAGTTTAGAGTTTGCCCTCTATCTGTCATCCGACGGGCGATGGGTTTTCTTCCACCTCATCGTCTGTGCAACGGATTTATCTGCATTTTGAGAGAGGTACATACGCCCACTATAACCATCGACAATATGGGGCGGCAGGCTGCAGCCAGGCCGGTCAGAGTACGCTCAGTTCCCTGGTGCGTGAGGGGCCGATCAGGGCCGCTACGGTGGACGGGCACGCTGTGGCTGCTGCCGGGTGTGCCTGCTTTTCGATGGCAGGGGCACCTCGCCGCTCCGGCCTAGGGAGCAGTCAAGGCTCGGTTCCGAGGCGTTGGCCGAGGGCTGGCGTCTGGTTCGTCAGACCCATCTGCCTGCAACATCATTATTTATCTGCCGACCACCGGGGAACTGGAGCCGGGCTGTTCGTCTTAAGGCACCGGTCAGGCCACGTCACGGTACGCTGAGGGGCTGGCCGGTAGGGAAGGGGAGAACAGTGATCGGGAAATCAGCACAATTTTCCGCAGCTTGCAGAAACTTTCTTTGACCCCAGGGCGCTTCGAGGCTAACATAGGAGTAAATACGGGGTTCGTTTATCGGGATAGAATCTTCCTCGAGCATTGGGTAGAAATAAAGGGCGGGAAAACCGCTGATGGAAGGGGTATGAATCCAACGCAGAAGTCGCACGGGATACTGAGCGGAGAGGGCGTGGCGATCGAGCGGGAAGTGGTCATCCTTCTCAGCGACATGGTCGGCTACTCTCGCCGCACCGCCGAGATGCGGCCGGCGGAGATCAAAGACTTCATGCTCCTCTATCACCGCAACCTCAAGAGGATTGTTGATGAGATCTGCGGGCCGGAGCAGCGCATCGATCCCTCGGCCGGCGATGGGGCGGTGGCGGTCTTTCAGCGCCGCCCTGGGGAGGGTAAGGACGAGATGTGCGGCCGGGCCCTTGAGGTCGCCCTGGCCATGGTCCACGCCATGGAACGGGGCATCATCGCCGAGACCCGCATCGGTTTGTTCACCGGCGAGGTCATCGAGACGTTGCTCGACGGCAAGGTGATGCGTTTCGGTGCCAGTTTTTCGGTGGCCAGCCGCCTGGAAGAACTGTGCGGCTATTTTGGTGTGCGCATCCTCATGGATCGCGAGGTCGCCTTTTGGCAGACCGCCTACTCCCGGTATCTCACCTGCATCGGCAAGGTCACGCCGAAAAACTTCCTGCATCCGGTGCATGTTTTTTCCATCTACATGCCGGGCATCCACCAGTGTCCTGATCAGGTCGACCTCACCCGGTTGCTGCGCTTCATCGAGATGAAGAATCGCGCCATCGAGCTGTTCTGCGGCAATGCCCTGCAAGGTATTCATCCCGATTTTCCCCAGGCCGGGCAGAGATTGCGCGAGGTCCAGGAATTGTTTGTTGAGATAACCGGAAAAAAAGACCTGCCCACCGAGCGGGTCCTCGAATACATCGGCAACAATCCCACCCCTGAGAATGAATTTCGGCAGGTCGGCATGAAGATCGTCGATCCGGCCGGCTATCATCTCGGAGTGCGGCTGCTCAATCTCTCTGGGGAGTTCTTTAAAGCCCTCGACGAGGAGTTTTACCACGCCCTGGTGGTCGACACCGGCTGGGAGCGAAAATTCACCCTGGTATGGCGCAAAAAGGACGAGCCGGTGATTCGCGTCAACGACCAGCCGGACGGCGTCTATTTCATCGATATCGGCCGGGTGGCCATCCTTGATGATGCCGAGCGGCAGCTGGCGATCCTTAAGGCTGGCGATGTTTTCGGCGAGATGGCCTATTTTTCCCGGAAGCGGGTCCGCCACGCCACCGTCGTCGCCCTCACCGATCTGGTGTTGCGCCGCGTCTCCGGCGACGACCTCAAAACGTTGCCGGTGATCAGGAAAATATTTAAAAAAATCGCTAACAAGAGGTTCAGGCGGGAAAGACTCGAGCCTAAGGCAGGGGGGCCGAGCGGTCAGCAGGAGAGCAACCCATGAACATGGCGGAGATGCTGGCTCTGCTCAAGGAAGTTTACGAGGAGCATATGCCCTTTGATCGCCTCCTCGGCATACAGGTGGAAACACTCAGCCTCGACGAGGTTCGGGTGCGCCTCGACATGCGCGAGGAGCTGGTGGGTAACTTTGTCCGCAATATTCTCCATGGTGGGGTCATCTCGGCCCTGCTCGATCTCACCGGCGGTCTGGTGGCAACGGTGGAGCTGCTCAAACACCTCGAGGGGGCGAACCTTGAGGAGGTCTCAAGCCGTTTGGCCAAGATCGGCACCATCGATATGCGCGTTGACTACCTCCGTCCGGGCCAAGGCCAGTACTTCGTGGCCACCGGTACCGTATTGCGCAAGGGCAGCAAGGTAGCTGTGGTGCGCACCGAATTGTCTAACGACCGGAAGGTGCTGATCGCCGCAGGAACCGGTACCTATCTCGTCGGTTGATCGGTGCGGTTTGGGACCATCGGCAAGGCGCAGCAGGTTCAGTCCCAGGGAGTGCGCTCGTTCTCTCCGAGAATCCCTCAATTGAGGGTGATGGGTGACATCGCTGCCGCCTGTCTCGTCTCGGAATGTTACTGGCTGTCGCCAAGCAGTCGGGCTGCCTCGGCGACGGCCCGATAGGCCGAGGCGATGGCGATGCCGGCACCGCTGCGGCTGCGAATCCAATCCTGATGGGCGAGGATCACGCCGGCGGCGAAGAGGCGGGGATCAAAAACCCGGCCATCGCGGCCCAGGGGACGAAAGGCGGAATCGACGGCAAGGCCGGCCCGGTGGATGGCGTGACCTTTTGGGTCGGTATAAAGTTCCTCGTACCACTGTGAGCGGTCGGGCGGCTGAACCACCGCCAGGTCGAGGAGGTGCTCGACGATGCCGTCGCGGTGAGCCTGGAGGCCGCCGCTCAAAAAGCGACCGGTGGCGAGGATGACCGCTTTCGCCCGGATGGTGATGGGGCCGTAGTTATCGGCCAGAGCCAGGCGGGCGCCGCTGTCGTCGAAGGACAACGCGGTCACCTTCTGTTGGGGAACAAGGGTCACCCCCTGGGACGGAAAGACCTGCTCGAACATCTCCCGCAGGCGGATACCCGGCACTGCCGGTGGCATGGTGGGAATCTCAAAGATCTCCAGGCCGGTGAGCCGTTCCATTTCCCCATGCACCGTATCCGGACGATGCATGCCGAGGATCGCCGGCAGGCCGACCACCCGGACTTCACCCGCCGCCGCTTTGAGCAGAGCGGCCAGCTGTTCCCGGTTGGCTGGAACTTGCAAGGCTCGGGCCATGAATTCGGGATAGAGTTCGCCGTGGCTCATCCCGGGGAAATTGAGGCGCTTCGTACCCAGTTGTGGCCAGTGCTGGCGAAGATTGGCCACCACCTGGCGGCCGCTGAATCCCTTGAGACCATGAAAATCGATGATCAGGCAGGGGTGAGCGGCGGCCATGGCACGGGGACCGGCAGCCATGGTGGCCGGTACCGACAGCGTTCGCTTGATCGTGCCCACCGGGGTCATGGCGATGAGGTTGTGCTCCCCGGGTGGGGTGTAGGTAATGCCGCTTTCGCCGAGAAAAGCGGTGAACTGCTCGAAAGCCAAACGAATGTCTTCTAGAGCGATACGGCTCAGGGGATGCTCCGGTTCCTGCTGCGGCAATGCCTGCAATGCCTGCCAGGGATGATCGATCGATCCCCCCTGATCACGCAACTGACCGAGGAGATCGAGATACCCGGTGGTATAGGCCACCGCCCCGGTGCTGCCGACCTGCGCGATCTTGAGGTTGCGCTTGAGGGCAAAGATGGTGGCGGCACAGCCGGCGAGACCCGAGCCGATGACTGCCAATTGCGTGGAAAAACTTCTCGCTTCCTCGTTCATAGATATCTCCGGCAGGGGGGAGCGGATGATGTGGTCATTGGTCGTCGCTCGTTTCCAGGGCGTCGAGGCCGAGCAGCCCGCAGTGCAGGGCCTCGGCCAGTTCCATCTGTGCCGCCTGTTGGCCCCAGACGACGCCGCGCTGTCCCTTGAAGCGCTCATTGAAGAAGTTGCGCATGTGCAGCAGACCGCTGTGATCGCTATAGTAACCGCGATCGTAAAGGTAGGAGCAGATGCGGATGCCGCAGAAGGAACCCTGACAAGCTCCCTTGCCGGCACGGGAGCGCAGGGCGATGGCCTCGAGGCTCATCTGCTCCTTTGTGCCGCGAGCGCCGTCGACGATCTCATCGATGGCCGACTGCGGCACCATTTCGCATTCGCAAAGGATCATGTCGGCGGCGTTGCCGGCCTTGAACCAATACTTGGGGGCGGCGCCGGGTTCCGTCCAACGGCAGGCTGCGCCGGAGGGCAGGGGGTCGCTCATGGTGCGGCAGGGCTCACGGTTGCCGAGTCTGGTCGCCACCAGGTCGGAGGCTTTCTCGGCCATGAGTCGAAAGGTGGTCAGTTTCCCACCGGTGATGGTGCAGAAGTTGCTCAGTCCCTGGGATTCATGGTCGAGGAGGGCAAACCCGCGGGCGGCGTCGCGGTCTCCAGCTTGTCCCGAGGGTTGCAGCAGCGGGCGTACCCGGGAAAAGGCGCGGATGTACCGGGCCTGTGCCAGCATCGGAACCATCGCCGCACCCTCGCGGATATTGAGGTCGATCTCCGCCACCGTTGGACGAATGTTCTCCAAATGGTCGATACGCACCGAGGTGGTGCCGAGCACCGAGACGGTGCCGCCGGGGACGAGGATGTCACCGTCGCCGGGGTGACGCAGTCGGTTGATGACGTGGTTGGTGATACGGTCGTGGCTGACCAGCAAGGTTCCCTTGGAGTAGAGCAGATGGACATTGTCGCAGCCGGCCAGGCGGGCAATGTCCATGGCCCAGGCACCGCCGGCGTTGACCACCTGCCCGGCGCGAATCGTGAACCAGGTGTTGTTGCGGGTGTTGCGGCAGAGGGCCGTTTCAATGCGCTCGCCGCGTCGCTCCAAAGACACCACCTCGCTATGCGAATAATAGTCGCTGCCGACGAGGGTTCGCGCATGATCGACGTTTTCCAGGGCGAGGCGGAAGGGGTCGACGGTGGCATCGGGGACCCGGTAGGCGACAACGATGCGATCGGAAAGGTGCGGTTCTTGCAGTCGTGCCTCGGCGGGGGTGAGGAGTTCGCAGGAGATATCAGCCTGGAGACAGAGATGGGGAAAATTGTCGATAAAGCCTTGTTCGTCACCCTCCACTGCGACAAACAACCCACCGGTCGATTCGATGCAGTGAGGTGCCAACTGTTTGAGGAGAGCTCCCTCGCGCCGACATTCCACCGCCGAGTGCAGGTCGTTGGAGACATAGCGGGCACCGGAGTGCAGCAGGCCGTGATTACCGCCGGAGGCGCCGGCGCAGAGATCGCGCTTGTCGACGAGGATGGAGTGAATGCCGCGCAGGGCGAGGTCACGCATTATTCCGACCCCGGTGACGCCGCCGCCGATGATCAGTACCTCGGTTTCCAGGAGAGGAATATCGCTTGTGGCCGTTGTCGGCAGGGAGGCTCGGGGCATGGCGATGGTCCTCGTAGGAAGGGATGTCGGAGGAGCAGGGGTGAACGTGAAGGTTCCTCTTGCAGGTTGTAAACCTTGATCCTCTAAACTTCAAGTGAAATAGTAATTATTTCATCTGAAACATAAATATTTCAAATGTGAAACAAATGCCAAGGTCTCCGCACCATCACCGCAATCGTCGCAATCTCTCAAAGGAAAGCCGCCCATGATGGCATTGCTCACTGCCTCCATCCCCTTTCTCAAGGTTGTTGCCGCGTTCGCCCTGATGCTGGGTGGGATGCG
>CAYSON010000142.1:4463-7918 GCA_964432635.1 uncultured Desulfopila sp. | reverse complement strand
AATGGGCAGGCAGGTGCAGAGAATGGTGAGGATCAGCAACAAAAACAGCCCGACGATGGACACCGCGGTGACCTGCAGCTCGTCGTAAATGGCCTTCTTCGACATAATCAGCTGCAAACGCCCGACTTCAATGAAATCGCGGCGAATCACCGCACTGCCCTGCAAGTAGGCGGAGGTGTCGCCGAAGTGTTCAAGGGTCTTGTCGACCAGGCTTTCCTTGCTCTGCTTGGCCACCACCCGCCCCTCGACCTCCACCTGCACAAATACCACCGCGTCGTTGGCGAGAATCGCCCGGAGGATGTCGTCCATGGAACGAAGATCGAGTTTCCATAGTGCTTCGGGCAGGGAGGTCTCGGCAAGGCGGCTGACCTGATGCAGCTGGTGTTGCAGCTGTGCCTCGCGACCGGCATGGTAATAGCCGCCAACCACCGCCGAGAAGACGACGAAGATGAGACTGACCGCCCCGAGCAGGGTGAGGATGACGCGGCGGCCAAGGCTGGCCGGAAGCGGCGCCGGAATGTTGCCTTTCGCCACCATTTCCGCCATTGCCATTTGTTGTCGATGGCCTGCAGGGTGCCGTTTTCGGCGATCCGCTCCCGGCCGGTATCGAAAATGTCGAGGATCAGCAGGCTGGTGCGGTCCTCCTTGCGGCCCATGAGGTGCTCGTCGAGGGCATCAAAAGTGCCGGCGAGCTTGAAAGCGCTGCTCTTGCCACTGCGTTGCAGTTCGAGATCGTAGGGCTGGCGGTAGCCGGCCAGGGCAGACAGTCGCCCTCTTTCCAGCAGCTCGAAGCCCTGGGCGATGGTATCGGTGGGCTCCTTGATAAAGTTTTCCGCCTCCTCCCATTTCCGCCCGTAGGACCAGCCGCGCACGTAGCCGACGGCCCTGTCGGCCAGTGACTCCAAGCCCTGCCAGGGAAGATCGGCGTCGCGGCGCAGGTAGATGACCATCTGCACCTGATGCACATAGTGTTTGGAAAAGGCGTACTTCTTTGTCCGCTCCTCGGTGAAGTTGGCGGGAAAGATGCCGTCCACCTTGGCGGTGTTGATATAGTGCATGGCCCGCTCCCAGGGTACCACGTAAAGGCGAACGGTGTAGTCCATGGCGTGGAAGCTCTCGCGGATGACGTCCCAGCTGTAGCCCTGCAGCTGCGCCGAGTCGTGGCCGGGGGGCAGGGTTTCGCTTTCAAGGGGGAGAGAACCCTGGCGAGGAAAACAAAAGGGGGCGAAATCGGTCAAGGTGGCCAGGGTGACGATTCGTTCGGTGCCCGCGCACGGCGAGGCAAAAAGCACGAAAAAGGCAAGAGCGAGAATCAGGCGGTTCATCGGCGACGTTCTCTCCTACGGTTGGCTGCGCGCGTGGTGCTCAAGGCACCGACGATTGCCCGCTTGCATCAAAGGCGCATGGCAAACGAGGCGTTGTGGAGGAGGCAAGGAAATGATCGTATCTATCATGAAAATCACCGTTTGCCAAATGATCTCCGGACCGAGGCCCCACAGGCCCCTCCGACTCACCCTTTTTGCGGAGAAAGCGCCGCCCCGTATTTCTTGAGGCGACTGCGCAGCTGGTCGTAGGTCAGACCGAGCTGGGCGGCGGCGCGGCGCTGGTTGTAACGGCACTCCATCAGGGCGAGGCGCAATTCCCTTATCTCCAGGGCGGCGACCTTGTCGTCAAGACGGACGTACTGCTCGCCCGCTTCCCCACTCTTCTCCTTGTGCTCGGGGCCTGGAGGCAAGCGCCATGGCGGTGGTTCCAGGGAGCCAAAGGGCGAGGCGAAGGGATCAAAGACAATATCTTCGACCGGCCCCGCCTCGCAGCGATAAACCGCCCGTTCGACCACGTTTTTGAGCTCGCGGATATTGCCCTTCCAAGGATGGGCCTGCAGCAGGCGCTCGGCCTCGGCGGAGAAGGCGGGGATATCCTGCCGTCCCAGTTCGTAGGCCATGCGGGTGGCAAAGTGGCCGGCGAGCATGAGGATATCCTCGCCGCGATGGCGCAGCGGCGGCAGAAAGAGCACCTCAAAAGAAAGGCGGTCGAGCAGATCCCTCTTGAAATCCTCGCGCTCGGCCATGGCGGCGAGATCGACATTGGTGGCGCCGACGATGCGCACGTCGACCTCCACCGGCACGGTGGAGCCGACCCGCTCGAAACTGCCGTATTCGACCACCCGGAGGATCTTTTCCTGGGCCTCGAGGGGAATGGAACCGATCTCGTCAAGAAAGAGGGTGCCGCCGTCGGCGGCCTCGAAGCGGCCGCTGCGCCTCTTTTCGGCACCGGTGAAGGCGCCGCGTTCGTAGCCAAAGAGCTCGGCCTCGATCAGACTGGGGGAGAGGGTGGCACAGTTAAGGGTGACAAAGGGCCCCTGCCAGCGCTTGGAGAGCAGATGCAAACGGTGCGCGGCCAGCTCCTTGCCGGTGCCGCGCTCACCGAGGAGCAGCACCGGCCGATCCACCGGAGCGACCCGCGACAGCCGCTCCTGGAAGTCGAGAAAGGCCTCGGACTGGCCGAGGGCCTCGCGGGGCAGGGCGGCAAAACGTTTATCCGTTTCCATGATCAGGTATTGGTATTTTTAACCACTTTTTACAAACTGGATCGATTTATTGGTTTTTTATACCATGTCCACATTTCCGTCAAGCGGATAACACCTTGAACTTTCGTCTTTTACAAATTTCCCTCTCCCGGCACGGATTCTGCTATTCCTCTAGCAAAACACCAACAACCAACCCATCAAGGAGGACACCATGGGAGTATTCACCAGATTTAGAGACATCGTCAGTGCCAATATCAACGCCATGCTCGACAAAGCCGAAGACCCGGAGAAGATGATCAAGCTGATGATCAGCGAGATGGAAGACACCCTGATCGAGCTGAAATCCTCCTGCGCCGGGGTTATCGCCGAGCGCAAGAAGGTAGAGCGCAAGCTCGAGGAGATGCGCGAAAAGGCCGACCTGTGGCGGGATCGGGCCGCTCTGGCGGTCACCAAGGGCCGCGACAACCTCGCCCGCGAGGCGCTGATCGAGAAACGCCGCTTCGCCCGCCTGGTTGAAACGCTGGAAAACGAGGTCAAGGAGTACGAAACCCTGATCGAAAAGTATTACCAAGATCTGGCCGAACTGGAAAACAAGCTCACCGCCGCCAAGGAAAAAAAGCGGGTGCTGGTTGAGCGCCACAAGAGCGCGGTGAGCAGCAAGCGAGCCCAGGAAGAGATCCGCCGCTCCACCGGTGCCGAGGCCATCGCCCGCTTCGACAAGTTGGAAAACCGCATCGAGCGCATGGAGGCCGAGGCCAATCTGGTCAACACCGGCAAGAAACCGACGGTGGAAGAAGAACTCGACACCCTGGCCGGCGACACCGAGATCGAAAACGAGCTTGCCACGACCAAGGCCGCTCAATACAGTAAAAAGGACGAAGCGCAATGACCGCTCGCAACCCTTTTAACCACCGACAGTGGAGAA
>CAYSON010000142.1:0-4385 GCA_964432635.1 uncultured Desulfopila sp. | reverse complement strand
CGCCGCCATGCTGAGCATCATTACCGTCTCCATCGTCTTCGGCTCGCTGATCGCCCTGGCCACCCTCATTTGCGGCACCCTGGTGGTCATCCTCAAGACCCGCAAGGGCGCACGGGGGGCGGGCGACAGCGAGGAAGCGCGCATCATCCAGGAACTCTACCAGAACCTGGAGCGCATGGAGGAACGGATAGAATCCCTCGAAACTATTCTGGCGCCGGGCCGGAAAAAGGATAGCGAACCATGACCAGATATTACAAGAAACACAGCGGAATCTACCGCTCCCGCGACGGGGTTTTCTTCGGGGTATGCAAGGGCATCGCCGACTACTTCGACTTCTCGGTCTTCTGGGTGCGGCTGGCAATCGTCATCATCTTTATCTTCAGCGGCTTCTGGCCGGTACTGGGCATCTACCTGGTGGCCGCCTTCTTCATGAAGCCGGAACCGGTGCGGCCGGTGACCAGCGAGGACGAGCAGGACTTTTACGACAGCTACGTCAACTCCCCTCACAGCGCCGCCCAGCGCCTGAAAAAGAAGTTCCAAAGCCTCGACCGGCGCATCCGCCGCATGGAGGATCAGGTCACCAAAAAGGAGTATGATTGGGAGAGACGGTTTAACTCGTAGAGATCAACAAGCTTTCACAACATTTAAGGCGCTTGCAGGTCATGCAAGCGCCTTTCTTTTTCCGTTGCGATTGACGAAGCAACCAGCTTCCTACCGATCCAACAAGCTCGCCATCGCTTCTTCGCACGCTTCCCGGGCCTCAAAGAAAAAATTCCCAAAAATCTTCGCTCCCCACGGCTGACACGAGGGTACAGTTTTGGAAACCACGTCTCGACAGCTCTATACATTTCAAATGTGCAACCCATCTCTCATCTTGTTACGACGAGGTCGGAACGTAAGGCCCACTTCGATATTCCCATCGAGTTTTTCGAGTATGGTTATCATCCGGTCAAGGGTAAATCGGCTGAGCCGCGCATTGCGAATACGAGAAAACTCGGAATGACCAACCCCTGTCAGTTTTTCAGCTTCACGGGTTGACAGCCCTTGTTTATCAAGGGCACGAATGATCTCCGCCGCCAAAATCGAACGTGTCTGCTCAACACTGGCATTAGGCCGACCAAAGTCCTGAAAAACGTTACCGCTTCCGCGCACAAATTCAAGGTCGTCTTTTTTCATTGCAAGGCCTACTTCAACCTCTTCAAACGTTCACGGATAATTTCCACATCCATTTGCGGTGTTTTTATCCCTGTCTTTGACTTTTTCTGAAAGGCATGGATCACCCAAACATCCGATCCGATCTTGATCGCATAAATCACGCGAAATGCGTCTCCTCGCCTCTGAAGTGCAATTTCAAAAACACCACCCTCTACACCTTTAAACGGCTTAGCCTTGTCCGACTTGCTTCCTTCGGCAGCAATCGTAAGCGCACTCAACATGTCTCTTTGAACAGCGTCAGGAAACTCTTCGAAATCCCGCCTTGCCGCCTTAACCCATGAAACCGGGCGTGTATTTCTCATTTTGCCTCAAGTACCTTACTCGGGAAAACCTGTCAGAAAAAACAAGAAACTGCATCCAAGAACCCTGCGGTGATGGACCTGCCATCAAGGTATTTATCCCCGCAGGGGATTACCACTTCTTAGGTTGCAAAAGCGAGCCCGCCGTAGTTTGCTAAGATTATGTTGACACATATGTCAACATAATGCAAGAGGGTTCACTTTTTTTTAAACTATTGAAGCAATGGGTGCGCAAACGGGCCGCTGATCAATGGAGCGGCAGCCCTGCGTCTTAATCAATTCCCGAAAAGAGATAAAACCCGTAACACACGCGGCGCAGCATGCCTGCCGGCGCACCCCTGCCCACCACCGCCTGAGCGCACCCTCGGAAAGGTCAGGCAGCAGCCCACGAAAATCCGCAAGAGTAAAAAGGTGTCGCTCAGGAGTTGCCAACTGGGCCAAGGATTTTTCGAGATAGTTAAGCGGCCTCCTTGTATCCACAGGTAAACAGAAAGATACGAAAACCGTAACTTTTCGTCTACTCTGAAGTCGAGGTTTTGCCAACAGGCCAACTCTGAAGCCCTTAGACGTTTCCATCGGAGTTCCCTGGAAAGGTAGTAACAAGAAATCCTGAGACCGATAAAACATCTCTACAGCTTTTCAAACCGTGCGGATTGGCACTGATACCGACTGTTGGCAAACTTTGCCATAGGTGCTATAATGTCAGTAAAGCCAACCAACAAGGAGGTGACAATATGGCAACCCTCAATATCTCGATGCCCGATGAAATGCGAGCCTTTATAGAGGCTCGTGTCAGCATGGGAGAATATCAAAGCGCAAGCGATTATCTGCGTGACCTCATCAGGCATGACCGCGAAGAAACAGAGCGGCTTTTAGTCGAAGGACTGGAAAATGGAACAGCACGGCCACTTGATATGACCGCTTTGAGAAAAAGAGCGCAAACCTTACTCAAAAAAGAGAAATCTCTTTAAGATGGCCGCCATTATCATAACACCCGCGGCTGAGAGTGATCTCGTCAATATCTGGCTCTATATCGCACGAGACAATCCAGACGCGGCCGACCGCGTTTATCAGGCCGCCGAAAGCACTTTTCAATCCCTTGCCACCACACCACGCATGGGCACCTTATATCTATCCAAACGAGCACAGCTTGACGGAATCCGTTTTTTCCCTGTCACCAAATTTCAGAACTATGTCATCTATTACAGGGAACAACCAAAAGGTATTGAAATCATCCGCGTTCTGCACGCCAACATGGACAAGAGAAAACGTCTAGAGCCGGAAGAGTGAGGATTATCTCCACAGTTGTATGAGTCGCCAGGAGGCGGTGAGTGATATTCAAACCCATATCGAGGTCTTTTATAACTGCCAGAGAAAGCAGAAGAGGTTGGACTACCTTTCTCCTTCAGCTTATGAGCAAGAGTATTACAAACTGCTAAAAGTGGCGTGACGTTTTGGTGTCCACTATTGCCAACCGACATCATTTCACACAAAAACCAAGCTGCTACCTTCCACTCTCCAAACTAGCCATCGCCTTTTCGCACTCTTCCCGCACCACAAAGCAAAGAAAGCTCCAATAGTCCTCGCTCCCCAAGGTCTGGGCGGCAAGCTCTGCGGGAATAAAGCGGCGCATTTCCTCAAAAAAGCTTCTCTTCACCGCCACATCTTCTTTCAGGGATTGAAGACGGTCACCCAAAACGGCAACGAACCCTTCGGGATCAACCTTCCGGTCGCCAAGCTTGCGACCAAGATGTTGCGTGGCGGGACTCACCCCCTGCTGGCGCAACCAGACCAAGTCCCAGACATCCCTGTTCTTCAACCTGTTGGGGCGCAGTGCCAGGGCCACGATCTTGTCGACCATGATCTCCTCCCGGCTCTGTACCTGCAGGATGAGACCGGCGGTCCCCATGTCTACCCCGTAGATATTGCGCAGCATCATCGGCCGCCGCTCATAGCTGGGCAAGGCGCAGATATCGATATTGATCCGTTGACTGGGCAAAGACTTCCCCTGCGGATGGGTATCCACCTTGACCTTCCAGGTGTCGACATTGCCACCCTCTTTGATCGGCTCACTGACGGTAACGGTAAGTCCATACTTGGCCTCGAGTTGCCGCACCAGCACCCCTCCGAGAGAGCTGAGATCATCGCGACAAAACTTCTCTCCTCCGGTAAAATCAAGGTCTTCACTCAGGAGCGACGAGCCATAACAGGCGCGCAAACAGGTGCCGCCAATAAAGGTCAAGCCCTTCAAGAGCCCGGCCGCGGCCATCTCCCGCAGGATATCGTGATGCAGCAACTCCTTGGCCACCACCGTCTGCAACGGCGCAAGATCCCGGAGGTTGCCGAGCGCCTCGGCCACCAGTCGATCAAAGAGACTCATGCGCCACCTCCCCATCGATAAGGTCGAGATTTCTCCTGGTCAGCCGCATATCCCGGAGTGCCAGCGCGACGGAGGCCCGCCATAGCCGGCAGCGGTGGTCGTAGAGCAATTCCCCGGCAAGCTCATTCGGCCGTTTCTTGGTATGAATGAACTCGATGTGACCAAATTCCCGGCAATCGATGATCTGACTCCGCCCGGAGGACATCACCGTTATCCAGTTGATCGGCACCTGGGAAATGACTCCGGCATCGCTGAGCACCGACTCAAGACTCAAATAGTTAAAGCAATGGGCGCGCAACCGGGCTGCAGACCAATAGAGCAGAACCCCCGCGTCATTTTTGACCCCCGAGAACAGATAAAGCCCATGACACACTCGGCGCAGCATCCCATCCCGACATCCCCTGCCCACCACCGCCTTAAGCGCTCCCTCGGAGAGCTCAGGCAGCAGCCCGCGCAAATCCGCTAGAGTGTAGAGGCAGCGCTCAGGAGTT
>CAYSON010000141.1:2266-7919 GCA_964432635.1 uncultured Desulfopila sp. | reverse complement strand
GCCCGTTTCGAGGCCTTCCGGGGAGGTGCCGCCAGCCGTATTAAGGAACTTATTGGCGGCCCTACGCCCTGTTGTCCGGGGAGCCGCGTCCCACCACCCGTGAGGAATAAGGAAAAGATCATGTTGAGATCACTATGTTTAGTACTGGCAGCGCTGACCTTCATCCTCCTGCCGGGGGCGGTTTTCGCAGCCGAAGCTCAGCGGCTGACCGTCGCCGAGGCGGTGCAACAGGCCATGGTTAACAACCTCGGGCTGCAGGTGCAGAAAAACGAGGTTGAGGCGGCCCGAGGGCTGAGTGAGGCGGCGCGGGGCGAGTTCGATGTACTCCTCAAGGGGGAGGGCAACGCCGGCAGCAAGGAATCGGTCCTTTATCTCCCCGAAGGGGTGGAGAAGGAGGATACCGCCGGGGTGTCGCTGGGGGTGCAAAAAAAGTTCATCACCGGCACCGAAGTCGGTTTGACCTGGAAGAACGGGCGCTACGAGTCAGTGCCGGCCAGTCCCCTGATTGACCCGGCCTACTCCTCGGGACTGAGCCTTGAGGTGCGCCAGCCGCTCTTGCAGGGCTTCGGGAAGGAACAGCAGACCGCGGCCCTGCGCGCCGCCGATAAGAACCTTGAGGCGGCCGGGGAGTTGGTGGGTTTTGAGGCCGCCAATCTCGCCGCCAAGGTCAAGGCCGCCTATTGGAATCTCGTCTACGCCTGGCAGGAGAAGCGCGTTAAGGAATTGTCCCTGGCCCTGGCGCGTAAGCTTAATGATGAAACCGAGGAAAGGATCCGCGCCGGGAAATTGGCCGAGGTCGATATTTATCAGCCACAATCGGAGATCGCCCGTCGCGAGGAAGGTCTCATCTCTGCCGACCGCGTTATCGGCCTCTATGAGGACGAACTGCGCCTCTTGGTCAACAGCCCCGGGTGGAGCGGGGATCTGGTCCCGGCCGACTTGCCTCCGACCCGGCCGCTGTATCCAGATGCTAAGGTGGTGGAAGAAAAGGTCCTGGCCACCCGGCCCGATCTTAAAGCCGCCGAGTTGTCGGTGCAGGTGGCGGCCATCGAGGCCGAGTCAGCCGAGGATAAAATCCGGCCATCGCTGGCCCTGGTCGGTTCGGTCGGTCAGGGTGGTACCGACAGCGGTTATGGCGACAGTTTGAGCGATGCCGTTGACCAGCCGGAAACCGAATGGCAGGCGGGACTGGTCTTTTCCCTGCCGCTCGAAAACAGCGGTGCCAAAGGTCTTTTGCGCAAGGCACAGGCGACGCGGGACAAGGCCGGAAACAACCTGCAGCTGCTTCGTCTGGAAGTACAGAAAAGTGTGCGTACCACGGTGCGCGATGTTCAACTGGCTCTTAAGGCAATGGAGGCCACCAAAAAAACGGCGCTGGCCACCAAGAAGCGGCTCGAGGCCGAGGAGGCCAAGTTCGCCGTCGGCCGCGCTACTACCTTCGATGTGCTCACCGCCCAGGAGGCTTACGCCCAGACGATAAGCGACGAGAAGAAGAGCGAGGTCTTCTACGCCCTGGCTCTGGCCGAACTCGACCGCATCCAGGGCCAAGATCGGCGAGGGGCTGAGTCTTTAAAACTCCAAAACCATCACGGGGAGGGCATATGGCCACCGATAAGAGCTTTGCCGATTTTGTCGCTGAACAGCTGGCCACCGCCGGGCTCATTACCTGCCGGAAGATGTTCGGCGAGTACGGGGTCTACTGCGACGGCAAGATCGTCGCCCTGCTCTGCGACAACCGCCTCTATATCAAACCCACCGAGGCCGGCCGTCTCTATATCGGTGAGGTGGTCCTGGCCCCGCCCTATCCCGGGGCTAAGGACTACTTTCTCATCGAAGAGCAGCTTGAGGATGGGGAGTGGCTGAGCCGCCTGGTGCGGCTCAGCGCCGCCGAGTTGCCGTTGCCCAAGCCGAAGAAGGCCGCAAAGGGGAAGAAATCCTCGAAACCTTCGAGGGAAAAAGAGTGAATGGTCGCGGAGCCCATTGCTCAACATCCTCTGCCCCTTTTACGCACCCCCTGCTGAGAAATGAGCAAGCCGGGAGCGGCGCTGAAGAAAAGATACTCAGGCAGGCTGGCGCCAGCAACCCAAGGACTGATAATCCCCTCTGGGGATAAGTGACTTGGTGGCGTCTCGGGTACCAAGGTTTTCCAAACCCATCACCTTGTTTTTTGTGGCAGCTTTTACGGAGAAAGGCACTAAATCCCCAGAAAATCGCTCATGCGCTGCAGTTCATCATCAAACGCCTGCCGAAAGGCTGGGCCGGAAGGGCGCCCGGCGACAAATCCCGGCTCCACGATGAGACGCGCGTCGCGTACTGCGATATTGCACCAACCGATTACCTGCTCACCCCACAGCAAGGGCAGCGCGTAGTGGCCCATTTGGCGTTTTTCTGCCGGAGTGTAGGCCTCGAAGCGGTAGCTCCAGCCCCAGAACACTTCAAAGCGGCGCCGATCCCATACCACAGGGTCAAACGGTGCCAGGAGGCGCAGCGTATCCTCCGCAACCTGCCAACTTGGCGATGCTGGGTTGTCCTCAGTGGGCCAATACCAGTCAATGCCCTGCACCTGCGCATGACCCAAGCGGGATTTTGCATGCGCTAGCGCACGGTTGATATCATCAGTCCATTGTGGTGCAGCGGTACGCAGCGCACTGACCAACTTTCGCATCGATGGCGCGGGTAAGGGCGCATAGGCGGTGACAAGCAGATCAACCAGCGCATCCAGGCGTGCCTGGCACGCGTCGCGCCCCCCATGCTCTGGCCAGGGCTTACGTGCCGCATACAGTCGCGTACCCCCATCACGACGCGCCACGCGCAACAAACCGAGGTAGTGCAGGCCATCGAGCAACTCGGTGCTGGCGTTCGATGACCCACCAAACCAGTTGCGCACCTTGCCATGGTTGAACTGAGCGTCAACTTGGCGCGGGTGCACTACCCCACGCTTGCGTACGAACTCCAGCACTGCGCTCGCCTGCGCCCAGCGGGAAGTGGGCCACGGCGTGCGCGGTATGCGCGGATGCATCAGCGCATGGTGTTGCTTGCCAAGAAAGCCGTAGTTGACGAAGAAGTCCTCTTCAATCGGCAACTTGGAATAGCGGCGCTCCAGATCGCCTGCCCGGTAGTCACGGACCCGATGACGTAAGGTCAAGTCCTGGGCGCGCGCGGGTGCGCGCAGCGGATCAGCTTGCACGAATCCCAGTCTGGAAATCGCACGTCCCAGGGTGGTTGGTTTGAATAGGCTGCGAGCCAGCGCGTAACGACGCAGTTTGTCGACGGTAAGAGACATTATGAGCTGTTGCTTCTAGGTTGATTGAGGTCGCAAGACAGCCTGAGCTCAGTAGCTGATGTTGCCAAAAATTATAACTCTGTCATTAACAACAAGATGCACTTCGTGTTGTCAAGAGTTGAGACGCGACCCCCATAGCTGTCACATGATACACGGTTGAAGGTTTGGCGAGAAAATTTTGCAAGATATGGGTTAAACAGTTACACTGGGAGTCGCAACTGGAGCGATTCCGGTCAGAAAGCCGATGTTTTAGGGCTTCCCTAAAAAGCAGCTACTTTATCACCCACCGCCACCTCACCCCATCACCCTAAGCCTGGTGGGGTGGCTGATATTCGCCTTGGTCACCTTGGCTGTTTTGGGGATTGATTGGCATAATCCCGTTTGTGGAGACATCCGCCCTGCCGCTACCACTGCAGATTTTAATCTGACAAGATCAAGGAAAGCAACAATAGGGTACATGATGCGCGGAGTGAAATCTGTGAACTGAGATGACAGTTAAGCGATGAAACCCAGGTTCTTTTCCGCAGTCCATTTGATTCTGCTCCTTGCCTTGCTGCTCAGTGTCGCGACGCTGTATCAGACACCTCCGCTCGTGGCCATCGAGGAACACCTTCTGACCCTGCGTGCCGGCCTCATTCCGGTCGCCAAAAAATCTCCAGTGGTGACTATTCAGATACCGGAAGGAGAACTTTCACGCGAGATCCTTGCCGAACTGGTCCTGCGATTATCGCAACAAAAGGCCAGGGCGATTCTCCTCTACCTGCCGCTTTCCTCTCCCGCCCCGAAAGAGCCAGCCGAGAAATTACGCGCCATGCGCGAGGAATGGGGGCGCTCCCAGGAGGCTGGACACAATAAATTATGGCTGCGCATCAACAAGGAGCTCTTGGCCTTGGAAGCGGAACTTGACGCCGACACCCGCCTGGGAAAAGCCTTGCGCGATGCCGGCAATGTCGTGCTGGTGGCACCGGTGCACACCTTCGGCGAGGTGGACGGCACCTCGGCTGAGCTGCAAAAGCTGTCCGTCAAACTCGATCTGCCGGATTGGTCCTGGCAGCAGCACCTCAAACATTTCTCCAATCCGCTTTCTTTACTGACACCGGCTGTCCATATCACCGCGGCCCGGGTTCCCGTGGAAGAACTGCGGCAGCAGGCGGCAGGGGTTGGCTTTATTGCCAGCGGCGCTGAGGGTATCCCCCCGGGGGCGCTGCTGTTGCCCCTTGGTGAACGCTATCTGCTCTCGGCACCACTTATCGCCACACTTATTAACCGCAAGGCCGCAATGAAGGCCCCTGTCCTGGAATCACCATATCCGGGCACGATAATACTCTTAGCTGGCGAACGTCGCTATCCACTCGATAACCAGTTGCGCCTATTGCCGCTGCCTGGTGCGCTTTTGGCCGATATGACCATGCTTTCCGCGGCGGACGTCCTCGCCGGGGCCGGTCAACCTGCCCTGGTGGAAGGCAAGGTTGCTGTTGTTGGTTTTTTCAGCCAAGGGCAGGCCCGGGAATATGCCGAAGCCCAGCTGATCAATCAGCTGCTTGGCGATTTTCATCTTGCCCGTCCGGGCTGGTTGTCCACCGTGGAAGTGCTGGTACTTTTCTATTTCGCCTTCTTTCTTTGGCTGGCGGTGCCGCGTTTGCCCGGCCGTACCGCCCTGATTCTCATGGGATCCTTTGTCCTGGTGTGGCTCGCCGTCACAACCGTGCTGTTACATAATTTCGGCTGGTGGCTGCAGCTCACCCCGCCACTCCTGTTGACGGTGGTCGGCATGCTGCTCCTGCATTTCAGTCAACGGGTGCGGAAGCGGAGTGAGACAATCAACGCCCTCAATTGCAGTTTAGGCAAGATGCTCCAGGAAAAAGGCTTGCTCGACAAGGCCCTGGAAAAATATCAGGCCTGTTCGCCCGGCGATGCCACGGCCCGCGATCTGATCTACCACCTGGGCCTCGATTTCGAACGAAAACGGATGTTTAATCAGGCCTTTCGCGCCTACGATTACCTGGCTCAAAATGGCAACTACAAGGATATCGCCACCCGCCTGAAACGGTTGCGTCAAGATGGTGCCCGTGTGTCCCTTGGCCGAAAGGGCAAGGACGCCACTGTTATCCTGGAAAAAGGTGCGGTTCGCCCCACCCTTGGTCGATATGAAGTTATCAGTGAGCTGGGCCAGGGCGCCATGGGGACCGTTTATCTCGGCCGGGACCCCAAGATCAATCGCGAGGTGGCCATCAAGACCCTTGCCTTCTCCGGGGTTGATGAAGCCCAGTTGCCGGCGATTAAAGAGCGTTTCTTTCGTGAGGCCGAAGCGGCCGGCCAACTCAATCATCCCGGCATCGTCACCATCTTTGATGCCGGTGAAGAACACGA
>CAYSON010000141.1:0-2256 GCA_964432635.1 uncultured Desulfopila sp. | reverse complement strand
GGCGGCGAAGATCTCTCGACCCACTGCAAACCCACCACCCTGCTGCCGGTCGACGAAGTCATGGGGATTATCGCCGATATCGCCGAGGCCCTGGCCTATGCCCATGGCAATAATGTCGTCCATCGGGATATTAAGCCGGCCAACATCATGCGACTGCCGGATGGTTCGGTGAAGGTTACCGATTTCGGTATCGCCCGGGTGGTCTCCGCTTCCCAGACCCAGACCGGGATGATCCTCGGTTCGCCGAGTTACATGTCGCCCGAACAGGTAGCTGCCCAGAAGGTCGACGGCCGCTCCGATTTGTTTTCTCTTGGTTCGGTCTGTTATGAGTTGTTATGCGGTGAGAAGGCCTTCGTCGGCGACAGCATGGCCTCGCTTATGTACAATATCTCCAATGTCAGATACAAACCCCTGAGCGAAAGGCGTAAAGGGCTGCCGATGTGCAGTCATGATCTGGTTGACATGCTGCTCGTCAGGTCCGTTTCGCGCCGTCCCGAAAACGCCGCCATTGTCGCTGCTGCGGCACGTGCCTGCAGGAAGAAGGTGAGAAGGTGATGTATTTCGTTGCCGATGGCTGCAGTGACAGCGGACGGGTGCGCGAGCATAATGAAGATACCCTGCGCATCGACAGCGATCGGGGATTGTTCGTGGTCGCCGACGGCATGGGTGGACATGCCGGTGGAGAGATCGCCAGTGCCTTGGCGGTTGAAACGGTATTCAAAAGCTTACTTGGCCGGGAAGGGAAAACCGCACCCTGCAATGCCGAGGTGCTGCAGTCGGCCATTGAACTGGCCAACACCACTATTTTCCAGGATGCAGGTGCGCGCCCGGAAAGAACAGGAATGGGCACGACCTTGACCATTATGTGCTGGGATCGTTGCCGGTTCTATTTCGGACATGTGGGTGACTGCCGTGCCTACCGCTTGCGGGGGCATGAACTGGTGCAGTTAACCCGAGATCATACCTGGGTTGATATGAAGGTACGTACCGGCGTTCTTTCGCAACAAGAGGCGGAACATGCCGGAATGCGCCATATTCTCATCAAATCCCTCGGCACCCAGCCGGGAATAGAACCCGACATTGTCCCGGTTGATGCAAAACCGGGGGATCGTTTCCTGCTGTGCAGCGATGGACTGACCGACCTTGTTGGCCATGAGGATCTGCAGAATATCCTAGCGGGCAAAAACACTCCTGCCAAGACCAGCAGACATCTAGTCGAGAAGGCCAACGCTGTCGGAGGTAGCGACAACATCAGCGCAATCGTCATCGACTGCTACCAAACGAAGTGGAAATCGATAATGAAATCAATCACAAATAGAATGCGGAGGTGATCATGCTGCAAATACTGCTTTCATTCAACAAAAACGTCCTGAAAGTTTTTCAAAGCGATAAAACTGAGATAACCATTGGCCGAAATATTAAAAATGACCTACAGATCGACAACCTGGCGGTCTCGAACTTCCATGCCAGGATTAAAGGTTCGGAGGATAAATATTTTCTTGAGGACCTCGATAGTACCAACGGCACCTTTATCAATGCGGAAAAAATCTCAAAATATGAGCTGCATGATAACGATATCGCAACCATTGGTAAACACTCGCTGACCTTCCTGCTCGAGGGCGGGGCAAGTCAAGGCAGGGGCCTCAGCGAAAACGAGATGGTCGAGACCATGATGCTCGACTCTGAGAAACAACGCGGCCTGGTAAAAATGGCTGAACCCTCCTTTTCCGAATCGCCTGCACTTCTCAAGGTTCAGGAAGGCGAAACCAGCCAGGACGAATACCGGCTGACCGCAAGGCTTAGCGAAATTGGCAAGAGAGATAGCTGCCAGATCAGACTTAAAGGCTTGTTGGCTCCCAAGAATCTTGCATACATTACCCGCGACCCCATGGGTTACACCCTCATTCCAGGAGATAATGGTGGCAAGCTGCTGCTCAACGGCCAGCGTATCGATAAAGGGACAATGCTCAAGAATAATGACCTGATCAGTGCGGGTAAGCTAAAGTTCAAGTTCTTGCAGAGTTAGCGGCCATCGGCAAAGAACTTGAACATTCCAGCCGTTGTTCTGCGGCTGCTATTGCTGATCAAGTTTGAAGACTTGAGCCCCAGGATGTTTACTTCGTGTTGTCAAGAGTTGAGACGCGACCCCATAGTTTCACGGGTCGGTTTGATTGGCTGTTCGGCCCCATGATCACCTGCTGCGCGAATGACGTGCAACGTATTTGCGAAGTACGCTATCCATCAGCGACTGCCAAC
>CAYSON010000140.1:7628-7945 GCA_964432635.1 uncultured Desulfopila sp. | reverse complement strand
ACCATCTGCTCGAAGTGCCTGAGCAGTCGAATCAGTTCACCTTCGACGACCACGTCCACGACGCCAACACCAAGGGGCGCAAATCGCCGACCCATCTGCTCATGGATGCATGGATCAAGGGTATACGCCACCTCACCGTGGTCTATTATAACTTTGTCAACGTCGAGGTGGTCGAGGAGTTGATCGAGGCCAGCAGTATCCTTGACATCAAGGTGCAGGTGGGCATCGAGGTGTCGACCCGATTTCGTGACAAGTATGTGCGTTTTACCTGGGAGCCGCATGGTTTCGTCGGCAATCGCGCCTTTCTCAACTTCCTG
>CAYSON010000140.1:0-7618 GCA_964432635.1 uncultured Desulfopila sp. | reverse complement strand
GAGGCGGTGATCAAATTCTTCGAGCAGGGGCGCGAACTCTCACGTTTTCAGCAGCAGTATGTCTTCGAGGTCATCGAGGTCTTCAACCGTCGCCACCGCCAGGGGTGGAGCGAGGAAATCGGGCTGACTCTCCCGCCGCTCGATTCGCGGGAATTTCTTTCCTTCATCGGTGCCGGGCAACCCTCGGTGTTGCATCTTGCTCGCTATATCCACAACGGATTTGTGGCGGCAGTGGCCTCCACTGTGCCGGCGCTGTTACAGGATGAGGCGCAAGGCGAGGAGGAGACGAGGAAGATGGCTGTTGCCCGGCTCGAGCACTACCGAAAGTGCACACTTGATACGATCATTGAGCGTTTTCTGCTGCCTTCGCGCAATCCCGAGGTGCACGATCCGAGTCAGCCGCTTCCTGAGGACCAATGTCCGGAACTGTTGTGCCTTTCTCCCAAGGCGCTGCTCGCCAAGCTCTTGTCGCTGCACTCCAGTTCCCGCATTACCCTCAACCTCAGCAACCTCACCATCCAAGATACCCTGGAGCTGCTTTTCGGTTGTGAGGGCATGATCAGCCATATTGAAACCTATAACCTCAAGACCGTCGCCCATGGCATGGCCGCGCAGCGTGGTTCCGTGATCTTTCAAGGCGACGCTGTCAGTCTCAGCAGCCCGGATAAACACTATCGGCTGACCAGTGAACTGCAGCAAGCCTTGAACGAGGACAACGTCATCGCCCTGAAACGGGCGATCCGCGCCATCATCTGGGACTTCGAGGATCAGCGCCTTCAGGCGGAGCGCTACCTCAAGCAGCTGTCCGCTGATCATCCCGACCAGCAACGCCTGCTCAAGGACTACCGGCAGATGGAGGAGCGCAAGGATGAGTTGGTGGATATTCTCTACCACCTCGAAACCTTTCATACATACTATAAAAAACGCCAGCTTGGATCGCGCATCGGCTCCGGGTCCACCGGCCAGGCGGACAACCAATACGGCATGGGGCTGGCGGTTCTCGATACCCTGCCGGCTCGCGCCAAGGCGATCATGCAGCGGGAAATCCTCGCCAAAAAGCGACTCCTCCTGCCGGTCACCGCCCTGCTCACCAAGCACGTGCACAGTCATCAAAACCAGCGGGTGGCGGAACATACGGGAAAGAGCTTCTGGGTCAAGCTCCGCCTGATCAAGTCCCGTGCCAGCCGCTCCTACCAGGATTGGACCCTCGACGGATTGATCGTTCATCCCGGCACGCCAGGTAATGTCGCCACCCTTGGCGGCATCAGCAGAAACGGCAATGGCGAGGGATTGTTCACCCGTTCTCAGGTCAAGGAAAGGATTGACCATCCGTGGACTTACCTTAACACCAATCTCAAGAACTCCCTCAAGGTGCTGTTCGGTTTCATTCCTGCCTTTCTCACCTTCAGCCTCACCAAGGATTGGTGGCTGCTCGCCTATTTCGGGGCGGTGATCTGGTTTTCCATCACCGGATTGCGCAACATCATCCAGTCGGTGCTTGGCGGTGGCGGCCTGCGGCGATCGCCGCTTTTGCCATGGAACTCCCTGGTCAGTTGGAGCCGCATCAGCGATTCCCTGCTCTACACCGGCTTTTCCGTGCCGCTGCTGGATTTTCTCGTTAAAACGTTGCTTCTCGATCGCACTTTGGGGATCACCACCGCGACCAACCCGTTGGCGCTCTATGCGGTCATGGGTCTGGCTAACGGCATCTATATCAGCGGCCACAATATCTTTCGCGGCCTGCCCAAGGCGGCGGCGGCCGGCAATTTCTTTCGTTCAATCCTCGCCATTCCCCTGGCGGTGCTGCTTAATACGGCTGTGGCAACTCTGCTCGGCGTCCTTGCCGTGCCTGATGTTACTGGCGTGTTGCAGAAATGGGCGGCGATCATCTCGAAATTCGCCTCCGATTGCGTTGCCGCGGTGATCGAAGGGTTGGCCGATCGCCAGGTCAATATCCGGGCACGAATAGTCGCCTACCGGGCCAAGATTTCGCAGCTCTTCGCCGCCTTTTCCCGCATGGAGCTGTTGTTCCCGGAGGAGGATGTCCTGGAGATGCTGCAATCGCCGAAGATGGTCATGGAAACCCTGGAGTACGAGGCCAGTGACCAAGAGAAGCGTATCATCGTCAACGCCCTAGATCTCATGTATTTCTGGATGTATCAGCCTCGGGCACGGCGGGCCCTGGCAAAGCTCGTTGAGCAGATGACGCGGGAGGAGTGGCTGATCTTCTACCGGTCTCAACTGATCCTCAAGCGCTATCGGGAGATCAGTCAGGTCTTCGTCGACGGCCTGGTGGGGCGCAATTTCTCCAAGGCCCTCTCCTTCTATCTTGATCGTTACGAAGAGTATCTCGCCGGTCTGGAAAAGCTGGGAAAGCGCAGGCTCAAGGTAACCCCTTGAAAAAGAGGGAGAGATGACTGGTGTCGCTTGACTTCGTTGCGTCCGGCCATACTGTACTTCGCAGTCAGCAAGCGTTCTTTCCTGCTGCCGGAGACGAATCGGCGAAGAGAGAGCGAATCACACCCCTTCCGGAGTTATCAACTACTTAAAGGAGATTGCCAATGTTGAACAAAAAAGTGGCCAAGGCCCTCAATGATCAAATCAATCGCGAGATGTACTCCGCCTATCTCTATATGTCGATGTCTGCCTATTCCACCAAGGTCGGCCTGAAAGGTTTCGCCAATTGGTTCATGGTGCAGTACCACGAGGAAATGTTCCACGCCATGAAGTTGTACGAATATGTGCAGCGTCAGGGCTCGGAGGTGATCCTCCAGGCAATTGCGACACCGCCGGCCGAATACGCCTCGCAACTCGATATGTTCACCAAGACGCTAGAGCACGAACGCTACATCACCAAATCCCTCAATGATCTCATGGATCTGGCAATCAAGGAGCGGGATCATGCCACCAAGATCTTTCTTGAGTGGTACATCACCGAGCAGGTTGAAGAGGAGGATAACGACAACGATATCATTACCGAATTGACCCTGATCGGCGACAATCCTCACGCCCTGTTGATGCTTGATCGCGAATTCGCCGCCCGCGCCGTAGGCATTCCCACCGACTACAGCAAAGGGGTGGAGGCGGCGGCCAAGGCAGCAGGGGAATAGAGGCTTAGGCGAGATTTTTCGTTGTCTTTGCCGGGTGCATCGGGTTTCATGCCGGAGAGCGAGTTTTCGCTCTCCGGCATTGTTGTTTGCGCAGGCCGAGAGTCCCAAACACTTCGTTAACAGGAGAGAGCATGACCCCACGATCGTCACTGCACAGCTATCCGACGTCCAGGGAAGACGCCGTCGCCGCCCAGCATGATGTGCAGACCCCGCAAACCATGTCGGCCAGCTATCGTCTGCCGTACACTGACACCGATTTTTTAACCCGCGAAGAGTTGCGCCCGGTGCGCTTGCAGCTGGAGCTGTTGAAGCCGGAAATGGTGCAGCAGGAGCACGGCATCGAAGCCACGGTGGTGGTCTTTGGGGGCAGCCGCATTCCCGAGCGCGAGGAAGCGGCTGCAAAGGTCTCCGACGCCGAGCGTGCCCTGGCCGCCGATCCCGGGAACACGCAGCTTGCCCAACAACTGGCCATTGCCTGTCGCATCCTCGATAAGAGCCGCTACTACGAGGAGGCCCGTAAGTTGGGAGCACTCCTGTCGAAGATCCATCACCCCGCTTCCGGTCGTAATCTGGTGGTGATCACCGGCGGCGGGCCGGGGATAATGGAGGCTGCCAACCGCGGTGCCTGTGATGTCGGGGCCAAGACCATGGGCCTGAACATCGTCCTCCCGCACGAGCAAGCTCCCGATTCCTATATCACTCCGGCGCTCTGTTTCCAGTTTCATTATTTTTCCATCCGCAAGATGCACTTTTTGATGCGCGCCCAGGCCCTGATCGCCTTTCCCGGAGGCTTCGGGACGCTTGACGAACTCTTCGAGACGCTCACCCTGATCCAGACCAAAAAGATCAAGCCCCTGCCGGTGCTTCTCTTTGGACGGGAGTTCTGGCAGAAGTTGATCAACTTCGATTTTATGGTCGAAGAGGGGGTTGTCTCACCGGAGGATCTCCATATCTTCAGCTTTGTCGAGACTGCCGAGGAGGCCGCGGCCATTGTCGAGCATTATTATGAGCGGGTGAAGGGGCAATGGATCGATCGTCGACGTCCTGCTGCCGCTCCCGGGGCATCATCGCGATAAAACACCGATGGAAAAGATGCCGCAACCAAGGGTGGTGGTGATCGGGGCTGGCCTGGCCGGTCTGAGCAGCGCCATTTTGCTCGGGCGAATGGGAGTTCAGGTGACATTGGTTGAGCGCAGCATCCTGCCGGGGGGGCTGCTGCGCAGCTACCGGCGTCACGGTGTCGACTGCCCGGTGGGTTTGCACTATTTTGGGCCAGCGGGCGAGGGGGAATTGTTGCGGCAGATGTTCGACCTGCTTGGCGTCACCGCAGGGCTACGCTTGCGGCCTCTCGGTGGCGGTGGCATTCTCGAGCGCTACATCTTTGATGACCTGACCTTCGATTTACCTCCTTCGCTCGAGGCCTTTCGCCACGCCTTGCTCGCGCATTGTCCCGGAGACGAGCGGGCTGTTGCTGGGGTGGTGGCGGTGTTGGCGGATATCTGCCAAGGCTTGCGACTGGGAAAAGACGGCCAGCCGCTCAGTAGTCCCTTTGCAGCCGGTGGGGTTGATCGGTCCTTGCAAGAATTTCTGGTCGAAGCCGGTTGTTCCACCGAGCTCCGGCGGATTCTCACCGTGCACGGCTTTTGGGCCGGGGTGCCTATGGATAGCTGCCCCGCCTATCTGGTGCTCGCCACCTTGGCATCGCTCTTGCAATCGGCCTGGGAACTTGGCTGCACCGGTGCCGAAATGGCCGATCTCTGCGCCGAACGGGCGCGGGAGGTGGGGGTGCAAGTGCTTTGCGGGGATGCGGCCGAGGAGATCGTGGTCGAGCAGAGGCGGGCCAGCGGCGTGCGTCTCCGCTCCGGCGAAACACTTTCTTGCGACAAGGTTATAGCCGCCATTCATCCCAAACTAGTGCTGGCGATGCTGCCCGAGGAGAGTCTGCCCAGAGACTACCGCCTAGGCCTTCTCGCCCTGCCCGAGACCTCGGCAGCGGTCATGGTGCATACCCTGCTGCCGAACCATCGTCATCAGCCACCCGGCTTCAACATCTTCCGCATCTGTCGGGAAAAAGGCATGCATGTCGATGGCCTCTTCCTGCAATTGCGAGAAAGCCCCTTGCCAGGGTATTCGCATCTGACGCTTATCGGTGGTTCTCCTTACAAAGACTGGCAAAGATGGCACCATACGCGCAGTGGCGATCGCGGGCCGGACTATCTGGCAGCCAAGGAAGAGGTGGCGGAGCGCATGCTGGAAGTTGCCGCTACGGTGCTTGGGCCTTTGGGCGAGCGGGTTCCCGTAGAGATTTCCACTCCTCTCACCTTGCGCGATCGGGCGGCGAGCCCGCAAGGTTCCCTCTATGGGCTGCAGCGCTCAGTACCTAGTGATTTACGTTATGCGGTGCTGACCCGTATGCCTGTGCGCTCTTTGGTGCTCGTCGGCCAGAACGCCATCGCTCCCGGCCTGCTCGGGGTAACCTTCGGGGTGCTGCGCGGTGTCGGCGAGGTGGTTGGCCGCGCCAGATTTCGCGCCTTTCTCGCCAGCGATCTCGACAACCGTCAGTGATAGGTGGGCTGAGGTACGCGCTGTGGTTCATCGTCGCCGCTTCGTGCCAAAGCGTTCAGTCGTTCCGGGGCGAGAAATTCGAGAATGGCGGTGGCTGTTTCCACCGGCTTCTGTAATTCCAGATCATGGATCCCGTCGCTGAAGGAAACCAGGTCGACATGGGGAAGATGTTCTTGGAAATATCCGATATTGGTATTGATCATCCTGGCAAAAGAGGTCTTTTCTCCATAAAGGTAGAGGACCGGGGCTCTGATGTGTTTCGCCTCCTCGGTGAAGTCGCGGGTGAGGCGCAGCGCCCGGGCCAGTCCTAGCCAGGTGGGACGGGTGGCGGCGTTGGTATAGTGGGAGACGATTTCGGTGACCTCGGCCCGATCCCCGTCATCAAGATGGGGCCAGGAATACCCCATAACATCCTCGGCGATGGTGCGGTCGAGCAGGCCGGAGCGGATCAGACCGATGATGGCGTCGCCGAGGATCGGCGTGTCGAGGCCCTCTTCCATGAATAGATAGGGCGAGGGCTTGGGCATGATCACCGCTCCCTCGATGCACACCACTGCCTGCACCCGCTCGGGATAGCGGGCGGCGAGGTTGAGGGCGATCATGCCGCCGTAGGAGACGCCGATAAAGATGCTGCGCTTAAGTTCCAGTTGATCCATGAGTTTAACGATCAGGTCTGCCTGCTCGTCGACGGTGTAGGTAAAATCGTCGCCGGGAAGATCGGAATTGCCAGTGCCGAAGTTGTCCAGGGCGTAGAGACGGAAATGGGGGGCGAGCAGAGGCAGCATGCGGGTGAAACCGCGGTAGGTGCCGAACAGGCCGGGGATAAGGATGGCGGGGGGGCCTGCCCCGGCCTCTACGTAATGGGCCTTGGCCTGTTCGACCACGGCGAAGCGGTCGGTGCCGAAGCTGGCCGGGGAGGTTACTGCCTGCATGCCGTCCTCGCTGTGTCGAGGAATGGTGCAGGAAACGCAGCAACAGAGGAGTAGGAGGAGGGCGAGGAGCGGTTTCAGGGTGGAGCGGGTCATGGTCTATTGTAGGAGGGCAAGATCTTCGGGGATTCTCGGTGGTGACGGCATGGTTGGCCACCAAAGGCTGCGAACGGGCCTACAATAGGAAAAAAAAGCTTGCCGAGCAACAGAGAAAATCAATATCGCCTCGCTACTCCTTGAAAAAAGGTGGGGGCGTGGGCGGCTCTTTCCTGTTGACTGAGTAATTACACCATTGTAGCATGCCTACCAACCTTGAACTCTTTTCTCGCTGTGGTGGCGGCCGCGGCGTGGCGTAGTGGTGATTATCGGAGTGTTGTAATACAGGAGAAACGTATGCGACTGATGTTCTTGACCCTGTTGACCCTGCTCTCTGTGTGGGCTTCACCGGGGCTGGCTATTGAAGAGGGGCAGTATAAACCGAGCGATCTTGATCAGTTGCTGGCCACTCCGAAGATCAAGTCGGGGGTGAAGCTGGTGGTGCCGCAAAAGTTTCACTTTCGTGCGGTACTCGCCGCCCCCTTACAGAATTGCAACGCCGATATCCTCAAGCGCACCTTGGTTATGCAGGGGAACAACAAGGAAGCGGTTGACAAGTTGGCGATCAGCAAATGTCAGGTAGTGCGCTCTGCCAAGGGCGGTTCGCTCTCGGTCTTCGTCGAGGACCAGGTAGGAGAGCGCTTGGCGAAAGAAACCAAGCCAGGCATGGTGGTCGATATCTATGCCACCTTCCCCTATGTCAGTCCGGGTGGGCCGGCACTTCTGGTCAACCACTTCAAAAAAATCAATTAGCGCGCGGAAAACTCCGAGAAAAAACGGAGCAGTTCATCGTCGGCCCAGCTGCGCAGGGCGAAGTCCTTGAGAAAGCCGCAGTGGCCACCGTGCCGGGTGCGACAGAAGGAGAGCGAGGGTGGCCGGCCGATGGTGTCGAGATCGGCTGTGGTGGTGATCGGGTCG
>CAYSON010000139.1:0-7971 GCA_964432635.1 uncultured Desulfopila sp. | reverse complement strand
CCTCGACGTCTTTAGCTATATCGGCGGTTTCGCGGTGCAGGCCGCGGCCTTTGGAGCCAAACAGGTGACGGCGGTGGACGCCTCGCAGCCGGCCCTGATGCTGGCCGAGGAGAATGCCCGGCAGAATGGGGTCGAGGGGTGTTTCGAAGGGCTGGTCGGTGACGCCTTCGAGGTGCTCAAGGGACTGCGGGAGGATGGACAGCGCTACGACGTGGTGGTGGTCGATCCCCCGGCCTTTATCAAGAAAAAAAAGGATCATCGCCAGGGGCGGCAAGCCTACCAGCGCATCAACGAACTGGCCTTGCGGCTGCTCAGCCCGGATGGCCTGCTGCTCTCCGCCTCCTGCTCGATGCACCTTGATCGTCAGGAACTGGTGGACTTGCTGCAGCACAGCGGTGCCAAGCACGGCGTGCATCTGCGACTCTTGCGAGAGGGCATGCAGGGGCCGGACCATCCAGTGCATCCGGCCATCGCCGAGACCCGTTACCTCAAGGCCTTTCTCTTCCAGGCGGGGAGATGGTGAATCTCGCCCTGCTCACGGGGCCAGAGTGAACGTTCCGGCGGCGACTTCGTTGTCGATCTCTTTTAAGGCCCGGCGCATCTGCTTGAGCGCCTGGGTCATGCGGTTCTCGTTCTCGACCAGGGCGAGACGAAGGTAACCGTCACCCTCAACTCCGAAACCGGCACCGGGGGCCACCGCCACATTGGCCCGCGCCATCATCTCCACCGAGAACTTGATCGAACCCATGCGGACATATGGTTCGGGGATCCTCACCCACAAAAACATTCCTGCCTTGGGCACCTCGACTTCCCAGCCCATCTTGACCAGGCCGTCGCAGAGCACGTCGCGGCGCTTCTGGTACACCGCCACCTGTTCGGCGATGTTGTCGTCACAGTCGCGCATGGCGACGATTCCCGCCACCTGGATGGCCGAGAAGATGCCGTAGTCGTAGTAGCCCTTGATCTTGGAAAGCCCCCCGATCATCTCCCGGTTGCCGACGCAGTAGCCTAACCGCCACCCCGCCATATTATAGGATTTGGAGAAGGAACTGAACTCGACCCCCACCTCCAAGGCGCCGGGGGTCTCGAGAAAGCTCGGGGCGACAACACCGTCGTAGGTGATCTTGCCGTAGG
Source organism: uncultured Desulfopila sp. (assembly GCA_964432635.1). Lineage (GTDB taxonomy): Bacteria > Desulfobacterota > Desulfobulbia > Desulfobulbales > Desulfocapsaceae > Desulforhopalus_A. The sequence goes on along the minus strand of CAYSON010000139.1, from coordinate 6,837 downwards.
CAAAGTCGTTGATGACCATGAACCGGTATTTCTTGGCCAGTTTGACCACCTCGGCGAAAAACTCTTTCGAGACCAGGGCGCCGGTGGGGTTGTGGGGATAGTTGAGCATCAACAGCTTCGGCCCCGGATATAGCGATTGGCACATGGTGTCGATCTGCGTCAGCATCCCCTCCTCGGAGCTCAAGGGGAAACGCAGCACGTTGGCGCCGGCGATAACCGCGGCGTAGACGTGGATGGGAAAGGCCGGGGCCGGAGTGAGCACGGTGTCGCCCGGTCCGAGCAGGGCCAGACAGAGGTGGGAGATCCCCTCCTTGGAACCGATGGTGCAGATGACATCGTCCTCGCCATTGAGCTCCACCTGGTAGTTGCGTTTGTAATACAGGGCAATCTCGCGCTTGAGGTTCTTCATGCCGCCGGCCACGGGATAGCGGTGCGCCTTGGGATCGACCGCCACCTCGCAAAGCTTCTCGGTGACCGGACCGGGAGTGGGATCGACGGGATTGCCCATACCCAGGTCGATGACATCGTCACCCTTCCAGCGCTTCTCCATTTTCATCTTGTTGATCATGCCGAAGAGATACGGCGGTAACTGCTTCATGCGCTCGGCGAAGCGGATGGTGAATTGGTCTTCCATGGTCGTTCCTCAGGGTCTGCGCCTCCGCGGCGATTGATGAAATATTTTGCCAAGGCGCTATGGTACCATCGAACGCGACCCTTGCCAAGCGGCGCCAACGGTCTCTCGGTAAATGGCCGAAAAGAATCAGAGCCAACACCCCTGGCTCAGCCCGGCCTGGAGGAGACGGTTGCGCAGGTGGTCGGCAAGGGTCGCCGCATGGCAATGCCATCGTGGTGCAAGAAGATCGGCGGGATGGGAGGCGGCCCAGAGGCGGTGCAAAACGACGCCTTCGGGAATGCGCGGCAGGATGGAGAGGAGCAGCTCAAGATACGCATCCTGGCCAAAGGGCTTCACCTTGCCCTCGGCCCACCAGTCGGCCAGGGGCGTGTCACGCAGCACCTGGAGGTGATGGAGCTTGAGAGCATCGACACCCAAGGCGCAGACAGCCGTCACCGACTGTACCATTTCCTCCTCCGTCTCCCCGGGAATGCCGAAGAGGAGATGGGCGCCCACCCGCAAAAAGCCGACCGCCTTGATGCGGGCCACAGCATCGACAAAGCTGCCGTAGCTGTGGCGGCGATTGAGCAATCTAAGACTCCGCTCATGCGCGCTCTGCAGACCGAGCTCCACCAGGCACTCCTTGCCGGAGTCGGCGACCAGCGCCGCCAGGTCGATGAGCAGCTCCTGCGGCAGGTAATCGGGGCGGGTGGAGAGGATCAGGCCGCGACAGTCGTCGGCGACAAGCAGGGATTTGAGAATCGGCAACAGTTCAGCCGGCCTTAAGGCGGTGCTGGTTTCTTGCTGCAGGTAGGCGAAATATGAACAAAATCGACCATCAACGAGGTGTTTTCGCCCTTGTTCCAGCTGAACCATGAGCTCGTCCCCGGCCCGCAGACAGCTCGGTGTATAGGCCGCCGGGCGACAATACACGCAGCCGCCGTAGCGCCGATTGGGACAGGGAACGCCAAGATCAAGAGGTATCTTGCCCACCGCCTGGCCAAAGCGCTGCCGGCAGTCGACGCTGAAGGTGCGGATGAGGAGCGGCGTCACGATGGCGCTGCTCAGTCGTGGACGTAAAGTTCGTCGATTTCATCCCACTCACCGGGGTCGCCGGCACGCAGGGCTAAAAGTTTTTTGAAGTAAAAGAGCAGAACGGAAATGTGCTGCAGGCGCTGGTCATCGCAACTGAGGCCACCATCGGTGCCACCGAGCATGCAGATATGTGACTCAGGCAGAGTGGCGATGCGCTGTATCTCCTCGAGCAGCCCGGATGTTCGTAACCTAAGAAAGACGGCACCGTCGATAACGAGCGGCGGCACGAAATTGAGACCCTGCAAGCGAACAGCAATGCTTTCCACCTCCTCCTCCGAGCTCGGGTCTTGTAGTCTGCCCGCTTCCTCGAGCAAAGCCGGCAGTCGCTCCCGCAAGAAGTATTCTTGCCTCATTGCTGTCACTCCTGCCTGTGGTCGAGGTTAACCAGACAGCTTTTTATAGAGCGTTTCGGCACGTGATGCACGCCGTGTTCGTCGCGCCAATAACGAATATCTTCTTCATCCTTGCACTCCTCGACGATCACTGTCTCCCGGGGCTTGCCGAGGGCGATCACCAGAGACAGAGACAGATGCTCGGGCATGGCGAAGAGCTCGGCCAACTTGGGGTTGAAGGCGCCGATGCGGCATCCGCCGATACGTTTTTCCATGGCCCCGAGGAGGAGATTCTGGGTGGCCACCCCAAGGTCGAACTGGGCCTCTCCCGGCGATCCACGCAGCCGCTTCTTGTTGAGCAGACAGAGCACGTAGGCGCTGGGCCGCTCGCCGTCCACCGGCCCAGGCCACTCCGGGAGATATCCGGCCCAGGCCAAGTAGGGGAAAATCTTGGCGCAGAGTTCCGGGGTATTGACCACCAGGTACTGCCACGGTTGGCCGTTGCGGGCCGAGCCACCCATTCGGGCAAGATCAATCAGTTCGTGAAGGATAGTCGTGCTGATCGCCTCTTTTTGCACAAACCGCCTGAACGTCCTCGTTTTTGCGATTATTTCCTGCATAGCGCTCCGTATATAAAAAAAACCTCTGCCGAGAGTGACAAGAACAAGCAGTTATTGTACCACTCAAGCGGGGCCCTTAGCCAGCACATTCAAACAGGACGAGCCGTGAAGAAGCTCCTTCACGGCTCGTACGCATATTGTTCGTATATTCAACAGCTCTGGCACGACTCAAATGGACGCTTTGCCGGCCTCGGTAATTCCGTACTTGCAGCGCACCGGGCTGTCAACCAGCCCGTTTTTTTTGAGGGCGGCGATTTCGTCGCTGATAACCTTTTTATCAAGGCCGGTGGCCTGTACCAAATCCTTCGTACCACAGGGGCCACCGCATTTGGCCAAGGCCTGCAAAATCGTTTTCCCCTTTTCCGCTGCCGTAGCATTTTCTCCCTTGCAGCTACCAGCTCCACACCCACATCCACTCATCGTCTTCTCCTCAATCCTTTTGCTGTTGTTGACAATCCGGACAGATTCCGACCAGCTCTAGACGACAGCCGGTAACGGTGTATCCGGAAACCACCGGCAACTCCCCGGCGCTCCATCCTTGACGGGCAATATCAAGATTATCGATGCGGTGGCATACCACGCAGTAAATATGATCATGCTCCTGGGGATCATAATCAAAGCGTTTCTGCCGCCCACTGATCTCGAGCTTGCCGATAATCTTAGCCTCGGAAAGAATCTCCAGATTACGATACACCGTGGCCAGGCTGATGCGCGGCATAACCTTTTTGACAAGGTCATAGAGCTCATCCGCGGCTAAATGCCGGCCGCTCTTGCGCAACTCCCGGAGAATTATCTCCCGCTGGTTGGTCATCCGCAGCTGCATACGATTCTTTCCTTTTAGGAATTTTTACTAAATGTAAGTAGTTCTCTTTTGCTGGTCAAGAACTATTTCGTTTCAGCTCGCCCCGGTGGGTGATGGGCGTTCTTTCCTGATCAAGGAGTCATCGCCTTCAGCCGATATCTTTTTACCGCTTCTTCTGTTTTTCCATCTCCTTTTTGAATTTCGCCTCGATATCAGCAAAGAGATCCTGGCGCTTCTTGGCCATCTCTGCCTGGATGGCGGCGACCTTGTGGTCGACGTTTTTCTTCTCCGACTGGAATTTTTCCAGTTCCTTGGCGAGACTGTTCTCCTCGCTCACCATCTTGGGCAGTTCCTCGATGGCGAGGTGATTGGCCACCGCAAGCTTGAGAGTGAAGGGATCGGCAAAGGTCTCGAGAATGCCCATCTTACTGAGACGGCGACAGATGGTGTGGGTCATTTCCACCGAGAGGGAAAGCAGTTCCGCCACCTCCTCGATGGCGGCGGGACACCCGCCTCGGTGCTGCAGCACACGAACGGCGGCGACAAAGAGATGGGCTTCGTTATAGGCATCCATAGCGTCATATATCGGTTAAAAGAACTCACTGCCGCGGCAAGTCCCGTTTATGAGTGCCGCGATCCCCGCAAACGGAATGATTATCCCTTCTTTCCCGTTTCTCTTGCAAGAAAATTTCACCGCCATACCAGTTTTTCTGATCACCCCGCTGATATCTTGCCCAATTTTTGCTAGAGTAACGAATGGATCATCAATCTTTCCTCGAGGAGGTCAGGGCAATGTGCCGCACCAACAACCACCTTTTCCCAGCCAATCGCTTGATATTTTTTGAATTCGCCTCCTTCCTTGCCTTCATTGGCCTCCTTTGTATCGGCGAGTTCCTCGACATTCCTCATTATTTCCTCGGCGCCGAGGTGACACCATTCAACTGGCGCGAGGCACTTTTCGAAACCTTGATGATTCTGCCCTTGGCGTTGGTGGTGATCTATTCGACCAGAAAGGTCTTTGAACGTATGCGCTATCTGGAGGGCTTTCTTCGCCTCTGTTCTAATTGCAAGAAGGTGGCAGACGAAGAGGGACAGTGGCAGGAGATCGAGCAATTCATTCAAAAGCGCTCAGAGGCGCGGTTCTCGCACGGTATCTGCCCGAGCTGTGCCAAACAGCTCTATCCCGAGGTTTTTACGACCGCAAAGATGGAGGGCAAGGGGCGACCAGGATAAATATCTGTGGGTCTGGGTAGTTAATCCGTAGTACGTCAACGAGGGGTACCCCCGGCCTCGCCCAGGGCGCCATTGTGGAAATAGCCATCGGCGACACCCTCCGGGCGATGCTGCTGATAGTGACCGAACCAGGTCTCGATATCTTCATAGTGCTGAACAATCTGGCGGATCAGTTCCATGCCGCTACCGCTTACCACCACGTCATAGAGGGATGGGTCGTAGGCATCCTTGGCAAAAAGGAAACGAGTCCAGGCCGAGGCCTTGCGATCGTGCTGGCGCACCACCTCCCGGGCCGCCACCGGGGAAAAACCCTCCTGACGCATAGCCCGTTGCACCCGCCGTTCCTCTTCGTCGACTACCAGGACCTTGATGACCCGGGCCATCTGCGGATCGAGCAGCGAGGTATGCAGGCCGAAGAACATGCGCCGACCCGAAAACAGTCGTCGTTGGCCGGCCAGGGTTCGCTTGGCCAGATCAACAAAGATCTCTTTTTCGAACGGGTTGCCGTTTGGCTGCTGGGCGGAACCGAAGATCATCCGCCGCAGGGTCTTCTCGGGAATGCGAAATCTCCTGCTGACATCGGCAAAGAGCATCTCATCGGTATAGATGTTAAGACGCAGCTTGGTGGCCAGTTCGCCGACCAGCAAGGCACCGTCAGTATAGGAGCAGGGGAAAAGGGCTATCGATCGCATAATCATCCTCTCTGGCAAGGACTTTCAAAAAGCAAAAGGTCTCAGGCATTTGAATTGCAAAGCCCATGCCACAAACCAATGCTCTCGGCAACAGCTCCGCTGGCGCGCCACGTCGGTAGGTGCCGGAGATCGCGGTAAGCGATACCCTGCTGCTTGCGGCGAACCGGTCTCCGCCGCAAACGGGGTGTCAGCTTTCTTTACACTGTGGTAAGTTGGCCGACAGAGCAGCCCTGTGCATCGCCACCTCACCCGGCACCTCCATCCCGGTCGACAAACGCTGCGGAGCCGATTGCAAATGAAATATCCCAACCAGCTCATTCACAACACCCTCGCCGGCCTGCTCGTGCTTTTCCTCCTCCTTTGCCAAGACGCATCGGCAGCAGCCCTTGAGCCGATCCGCATCGGTGTCCTGGCCATCCGCGGTCCGGAGCAATGCCTGAAAAGCTGGGAACCCACTGCCCGTTACCTGGGCGAGCACATTTCCTGAGAAAACTTTGCCATCGTCCCCCTGGGTCACGACCAGGTGGCGGAGGCGGTACGACGCGGCGACGTCGACTTTCTGCTCAGCAACTCCTCGATCTATGTCGAACTGGAACAGCGCTACGGCGTCAACCGCATCGCCACCCTCAAGGAGTCGCGGCTCGGCCGTACCTATTCGCAATATGGCGGGGTCATCTTTCGTCGCCAGGAGCGCAGCGACATTGGTACGATCGCCGACCTGCGCGATAAAAGCTTCATGGCGGTATCCGAGGACTCCCTCGGCGGTTGGCGCATGGCCTGGCGAGAACTCAAAGAACAGGGGATTGATCCCTCCCGCCATTTTCGTTCGCTTACCTTTGGTGCCACCCACGACAGGGTGATCTACGCGGTCCGCGACGGCCTGGTCGACGCCGGCACCGTGCGCACCAACACCCTGGAGGAATTGAGCGCCGAGGGTCGCATCAGCCTCGCCGATTTTCACGTCTTCCCGCGCCCGGGAGATAGCTCCCCGCCAACACCCTACCTGTGCAGCACCCGCGAGTACCCCAACTGGCCAATGGCCAAGATTGCCTCCACCCCTGACGAGCTGGCGGAAAAGGTGGCCATTGCCCTGCTGCAGATGCAGGCCGACGACCCGGCGGCGCTGGCCGCCGGGTGCACCGGCTGGACCATCCCCTCCAATTATCAGCCGGTCCTGGAGCTGCTCATGGCCCTGCGACTCGGCCCTTACCAGGACCTCGGCAAGATCAGCCTAGCCGACCTGCTGCGCAACTACGGCCTATGGCTACTGGTCGCCCTGGTCTTCTTCTGCAGCCACCTCGCCTTCACCGCGCTCATCCTCCGCCTCAATCGCCGTATCAAGGCCTCGCACCTGTCGCTGTCGGCGGAAATCGACATGCACAAGAAGCTCGACCGCCAATTGGAACAGGCCAAGCAGCAGGCCGAGGCGGCAACGCTGACCAAGAGTCGC
>CAYSON010000138.1:0-8040 GCA_964432635.1 uncultured Desulfopila sp. | reverse complement strand
ACACCTTTGGCTGGGCATGATCGATGCGGATGGCTAACTCGTGGGGAGCGAAACCGCCAAAAACCACCGAGTGAATGGCACCGAGCCTGGCGCAAGCCAGCATGGCGATTGCCGCCTCGGGGATCATCGGCATATAGATGACCACCGTATCGCCCTTGGTCACTCCCTGCCCGGCGAGAACCCCGGCGAAGGTCGACACCTTTTCCAGCAGTTCCTTGTAGGTAAATTTCTTGATGGTATTGGTGACCGGACTGTCGTAGATGATTGCCACCTGCTCGCCGCGACCGCCCTCGACGTGACGGTCGATGGCATTGTAGCAGGTATTCATCTTGCCGCCCGGAAACCACTTATAGAACGGAGGATTGGAGGAGTCGAGAACCTTGTCGAACGGCTTGTACCAGGTGATGCCTTTTGCTGCTTCTGCCCAAAATTCTTCACTGTTTGTTAAACTGTAGCGAAACACCTCATCATAATTGGCCATGCGTTGCTCCTTCTGATATGAAGTTTAGTCCATACCCATCAGTTTCCAGAAAAATGTATACTGCAATCCCTTGGAGACTTCAAGGATAAATTTAACATTGTTACACACGACTTTCTTCAACCATATTTCCCAAAAGAGATTTTATAATGTTATATATCAATACATTATCAGTTTTATAAGTGAGTTTTTACCCCAGGAGATTCTCTTGCCGTCTTAACAATTTTTTCTTGCCGAGACAGCAGACAAACAATACATATAATTGTATTTTCGTACTATTTGTTTTTCTGACGATGACCTTGATGAAAAAAGAACATTGTTACTCTTACTTCCACTCAATGCTCACCGAACCCCATGAAAAATCCCCTCTGCGCGAACATGGCGACACCCCTCGTTCAGCTCTTACCGCAATTTTTCCATGACAATCATCCTGAACCCGAAATGTTGTAGACGGACATCGGCCATGCCCGACTCAGACCAGATTGGTCTTTTGTTCACATCGGCTAGCGGATGATGAAAATCTGTTGTTATTGCACCACCGGTAATATACAATTTACTTAAGCGAAACGAAGACATCCGCAGAAGATGCGACATGCTTTAATTTGCCCTTGGCCATGAGCGCCAAGCCTTGCCCAACTGCCGGGACACCCGCTGTTGGCCATCCGGCAGGGCTGCAACCGCAATCGAGTTCCTGCTCCGTCACCATTCGACAAGGGGAGTACCATCATGCCGAATTCTCAATACTGGGCCGACAGCTACCTGGAAAAATCGGTATCTCCCGAGGCAGCGATCAGCCGGATCAGGTCGGGACAGCGCGTGTTCATCGGCTCGGGCTGCGGAGAACCGCAGATCCTGGTCAAGACCCTGGCCGAGCAGACCAATAAATTCAGCGGACTGGAAATCATTCGGCTGTTCGGCCAGGAGACTGCCTCGCTTGCCGCCATCGCTGACCGCACCAAGGACACCAACCTCAACATCCGCTCGATTTACCTCGGCTCCACCGTCAATCTGACCATTGCCCAGCAGCGCCGTTTCATCACCCCGATGAATATGTCTGATGTGCCCGGCCTCTTTGCCAGACGCAAGCTTCACCTCAACGTCGCCCTGATCCAGGTTTCCTCAATCGACGACTTCGGCTGGATGAGCCTCGGCATTTCCGTCGATGTCACCATGGCGGCGGCTCGTTCCGCCGACATGGTCATCGCCCAAGTCAATCCGCGCATGCCCCGGGTCATGGGGCAAAGTTTCATTCATGTCAACGATGTCGATTTTCTGGTCGAGTACGAGGAGGAACTGCTGTCCATCAGCCCGTCCCGGGTCACCTCGGAAGCGGCGATCTCAATCGGCAAACACATCGCCAACCTCATCGAAGACGGCTCCACTTTGCAAATAGGTCTGGATTCGGCCTCGCAGGCCACCATGCAAGCACTGTCACGAAAAAATGATCTTGGCGTCCATTCCCAGTTTCTCACCGACGACATCATGCATCTCTATGCCTCCGGCAACATCAATAACAAGAAAAAAGGACTGAACGAGGGCAAGATGGTGGCCTCAATGGCCATCGGCAGCCACAACCTCTATGAATTTCTCAACGACAATCCGGCCATCGACTTTCACCCCTCCGACTATGTCAACGATCCTTTTGTCATCGCCCAACACAACCGCATGGTGTCGCTGAACGTCGCCAAACTCATGGATCTCTCGGGTCAGATGAGCGCAGAAGCCTCTGCCGCCACCAGATTTGCCGGGGTCTCCGGCATCCCCGACTTCGTCCGCGGCGCTCGACGCTCGCCCGGCGGTCGCTCCATCCTCATGCTCTTTTCCACCCGGGAAACGGAAAAAGGCATTCAATCCAGCATTATCCCCTACATGAACGACAATGTGGTGGTCGTTCCCCGCGGCGATGTCCACTATGTCATCACCGAATACGGGGCCGTCAATCTCTTCGGCAAAAGCTTGCAAGAGCGGGTCATCGGGATGATCAGTATCGCCCATCCGATGTTTCGCGAAGAACTCTTCGAAGCCGCCAAGGAGCGCGGCTTTATTGGCTCGGAACGGACCCTGGGCGAGGCGGCGCAGGCGGTCTATCCGGTACAGCTCGAAGAAACCCTGACCATCCACGGCGACAAGGTAACCATCCGCCCGGCCAAGCCGGTTGACGAACGGCGCATCCAGGAGCATTACTACAGCCTGCCCAAGGAAGACATCCTCACCAGATTCTTCTGTCAAAAAACCATTTTTGCGCGCACCGAGATGGAGACCCGCTCGAATATCGATTATGTCAACGATATCTCCCTCGTAGCGGTCGTCGGCGAATTCGGCTTCGGCGAGGTGGTGGCGGTGGCCGAGTGCATGAAACTGCCCGAGATGAACGTGGCCGAGGTAGCCTTTTCGGTGAACCCGGAATACCAGGGCAAGGGACTAGGAAAGTTCTTCCTTAAAAAGTTGGCGGCGATTGCCCGGGAAAACGGCATCGGCGGCCTGATGGCCTACACCTTTCCCAGCAACAAAGCAATGATTGCCCTCTTCCACACCCTGCCCTATAAGGTCAAGACCCAGTTTGAGGACGGCGATCTGATCCTCAGCTGCCGCTTCAGCGAATTGGCGTAATCCCTCGCCGAAACGAAAAAACCCTGATGGAATCCTTCTCCGATTCCACCAGGGTCGATTCCCCAAAAACCCACCTCTCGGGCTATCCCACCATTTTCTGAATCTGCGCCACCACTTCTGGATTGGCCAAGGTCATGACGTTGCCGACATCACCCTTATTGGAAATGGCGCCCAAGACCCGACGCATGATCTTGCCCGATCTGGTTTTCGGCATATCGGGAACAATCCACACATTACGGCACTTGGCGATCTTGCCGATCTGATAAGTGATGGCATCGGCAATTTTCTTTTGCAATTCTGGCGAGGCCTGAACTCCCGGCTTAAGGGCGATGTACAGTTCCGGTTCCTTGCCCTTGATCTCGTGGTTGACCGGCACCACTGCCGCCTCGGCCACCTCGGGCACGGTCAGGGCGGCGGACTCGATCTCTTTGGTACCAAGACGATGACCGGAGACGTTAATAACGTCATCAATCCTGCCGAGAATACGGACATAACCATCGGCAGCGACCACGGCAGCATCGCCGGTGAGGTATGGCCAATCCCGCCAATCCTTGCTGTTGGGATTTTTGTTGTACATGCCGAAGTAGGTATCAACAAAACGCTGACGATTGCCCCAGATGGTCTGGAAACAGCCCGGCCAGGGATTCTGGATGCAGATATTACCGGCCTTGCCGGAGCCGGCCGGCACCACGTTGCCGTCATTGTCGAAGACAATAGGATGGATTCCCGGCACACCTGGGCCTGCACTTCCAGGCTTCATTGGCTGTATGCCGGGCACAGTGGAGCAGAGGAAACCGCCGGTCTCGGTCTGCCAATAGGTGTCAACAATGACCGCCTTGCCCTTGCCAACTTCCCTCTCGTACCATTTCCACACCTCCGGCTCGATCGGCTCGCCAACGGTGGTCATGTGCTTAAAGTTAAAGTTGTACTTGGCCGGTTCGTCCGGGCCAACCTTGCGCAAGGCGCGGATGGCGGTCGGTGCGGTATGGAAGATATTGACATCAAGGTCCTGGGCGATGCGCCACGATCTACCGGGATCTGGGTAGGTGGGAACACCTTCATAGATAACGGTGGAGGCACACAAGGCCAGCGGGCCATAGACGATGAAGGAGTGGCCGGTGATCCAGCCGATGTCGGCCATACACCAATAAACATCTTCGAGGTGAATATCCTGGATATACTTTGACATGGCGGTAACATAGGACAGATAGCCGCCGGTGCCGTGCTGCGCCCCCTTGGGTTTGCCGGTGGTCCCGCTGGTGTACATGAGAAAGAGGGGGTCTTCCGAAAGCATCTCTTCCGGAGCAACGCGGACTCCGTAATATTGTTTCAACTCCTGGTTAACGATGACGTCCCGTCCCGCCACCAACGGCCCATCAAACGACATCTTGCCGGGATAGCGCTGCCACACGAGAAGCTTATCTATGACCTGGCCATCCTTGGCGGCAAGCTCGCAGGCTTCATCGTCGACCGCCTTGTGGTTGAGCAACTTGCCGGCTCGGTAATACGCGTCCATGGTGATCAGCACTCGACTGTTGGAATCGACGACGCGATCAGCACAGGCGCTGGCCGAAAAACCACCGAAAACCACCGAATGGATAACGCCGAGACGCGCGCAGGCGAGCATCGAAATCGGCAACTCCGCTGACATCGGCATATGGATGGTGACACGGTCACCCCTTTTCAGGCCGGCGGTATCGCGGAGTAGAGCGGCGAACTCGTTGACCCGCACATACAATTCCTGATAGGTGATGTGCTCGGTCCGTTCCTCCTCCAATTCCGGAACGAAATGGATGGCGGTTTTGTTCTTATTTTTCGCCAGGTGGCGATCGATGCAGTTAAAGCTGGCATTGAGCTTCCCGCCCTTAAACCACTTCCAGCAGGGGGCGTCGCTGGTATCGAGGATCTCATCCCAATATTTATACCAGGTGAGGAGCTCTGCGAATTCTCTGTAATAGTTCGGAAAGTTTTCGAGCTTGAAACGCTCGAATATTGTCGGATCTGTGAGGTTGGCCTGGCCAATGAACTTCGCAGGAGGGTAATAGTACTGCTCCTCCTGCCAATGAACCGCGATTTCCGCTTCAGAAGTTCCGACAACGATTTTCTCGCTCATATAGCTCGCCCTCCTTATCGTGGTTTTTCCAACGCCCTTCCTTGCGATACCACCGTTACCGCAGTGAGGGAGCCAGAGTCGTCAACACCATGTGCACCCAAGAACTCGCCCTCGCACCGTTCTATGAATTTTCCTCGGAAACCCAGAATCCACCCACGCAGTACCATCGTGGTTTATCAATAAACCACAACAAGGCTCCACCCCGAACGAATACTGCGCCTTTTGCCACACAAGCCACTGAGATATCTTGTGAAAAACTGTCCTAGCGTTTCCCACCGCAATGCTCGTCACCACGGCGCGAGCGCTCTTCCTCCCTGAGGTGCCCGAGCGGAAAGAGGCTGTCTCTTTTTGCCACCGACATCAAGAGCAAAGCCAATTGCTGCGCGGTTGCTCGACAGACTCTTATTTTAGTAAGAAATTATCGTCTCCCTTGATTTTTTGTAAATGTTCGACTCTTTCCGAAATACGTACCACAGACTCTGCTTGGAAACTGACAGACTGTATATCAATTTCATTTATCGCAAGTAACTAATTTTCTCAATATAAAAAACATGGGCGCCGCACCACCCATCAATCACCGCCAAATATAAATCAATTATTCCAACATTATAGAATGTGGAAAATACAAAAATAAAACCTCCAGAAGACATCATCACAAGCTCCGCCACACCATTCCCAGCGATGGTACGGGAGAATGATCTTCGTATATTACAGCCCTCCAACCCCATAATTGCATGCAATATTCCCGTCGGATCCAATACTACTTCATGTTATGCCATCTCCATTAACCGTAACACGAGTCTTGCGAAGACGGTCGATTTAAAAAAAATCTGGCAACTTCATGGCCTATGGCATACACTGAGGCCTGTCTGCAATCACATCTGGTCTGAACAAAAACCATGGCCACACCAGCCGTACCGCACCCCGGCAACTTTGCTTTCCAGCAGAATGTCCGTGACAAAATCCAGCTCGCCCCCCTCTTTTCGACCGGGCAGTGTGAGAACGAACACCGTCAACCGATTCGTGCCAAGGGGTGTCCAGGCCTCCCTGAGATGAGCGAAGGACGCAAGGCGCTGGCAACGCCCACCCTAAGGCAAGAGCACGGAGAAAAAACGAGAGGAATTTGCATGCAATCGACAACACAGCCCCCCCCTCACCAGGATGCCTCCCTGTGGGACCACAGATCGTTTTTCAAAACCTTCGTGCTGATCAGCAAGGCCATCCACGCCGGCGAGAGCAGTGACGATATCCTCCGCAACATCGTCGCCAATATTCAACAGCTATTGGATGCCAAGGGCTGCATTTATTGGATCGTCGACCGCAACAAGCGCAGCATCACCGGCAAACATTCTCAGGGCTTTTCCTATAAAAGTCTTGAGGAGATGGATTATGATACCCTCACCACCCTCCTCTCGCGCGACGAGCATCCGATCGCCTACATCGCCGACGCCCGCAATGACCCGCGCATCCCTGACCGGGAACGATTGGGCAAAAGACGAGTGGGATCGATTTCCGCCCTTTTCTTCGCTATCGTTGGCTCCATCGAGGGCATTCTCGCTGTCTACTTTCATGATCAACGCCAACTGAGCGAGGAGCAGGTCGAGTTGGTCGCCGCCTTAGGCGAGCAAGGAGCGATTGCCCTGCAAAAGGCGATGAGCTTTGACGAAAAGATGCTCCACAATATGCGGCAGATGGTGGAGGGGCTGGCCATGGCCCTGGAGGCCAAGGACGAACAAACCCACGGCCATTCGGTGCGGGTGGCCGGTTTAGCGAGAGTGGTGGCCAGAGAACTGGGACTCTGCGACGGAGAGGTGGAAACCATTTACCATGGCGGGTTGCTGCACGACATCGGCAAAATCGGCATGGAAGACGCCATTCTGCAGCGCTTGGGTATTCTCGACAAGAAAGAGAACGACTTGGTGCGCAAGCACCCGGAGATCGGCGCCAAGATCACCAAACCCCTTAATATTCTCAGCAACCTTGAACCACTCATCCTCCACCATCACGAGCGCTACGATGGCACCGGCTACCCCAAAGGGCTGCGCGGCCGCGATATCCCGCTTGGGGCACGCATCCTCACTGCCTGCGACGCCTTCGAGACCATGCTCGCTGGACGCAGGCACCTCGCCGCCATGTCCGTTGAGGATGCCGCCAACAACCTCTCCAATGACAGCGGCAGCCATTTCGACCCACGGATAGTCAAGGCCCTATTTGCCGGTCTGATCAAGCAACCGGAGGTGCTTGATTTGAGCGAGGCCGAGCTCCAAATTCTGGCGAAACACCGGGAGCAGGTGCGCTTTGTCGCCTCCTTCGGGGAGGCCTCTTTTTTCTGACCACAATAACGATCAGAAAGGCTTCAACTCGGCGTCGATGGCGTCAATCTTCTCCTGGGCGTTTTCCCACTTGGCGTACCAGCGCTCCAGGCGCCGCTTACACTCCTCGTACGCTCGGCTGGTTTCACTCCAGGCCTTCTCGTCCTTATAGAGCTCGGGATCGGCCATGATACCCTCCAGTTCTTCCTTCTCTCGCTCGCCCGCCTCGATCTTCTCTTCCGCCTCGCTCAGTTGATTCAGCCATGGCCCGGCACGGCGACTGCGCTCCTGCCGCATCTGGGCCTCGAAGCGTTTGCGCTCCTTGCGGTTGTCCTGGCCCTCTGCAGCCACATTGGCCGTGTTCTGCTCGCGGCGTCCTTCGAGAAGCCTGCTCTCCTCCTCCCGCAACGCCTCCAGCCTGGCCAGGTATTCGGCGACATTGCCTTCGTAGAGGGTGATCCGTCCATCCTTGACCTCCAGCACTTTATTGACGAAGCTATCAAGAAAGAAGCGGTTGTGGGAGACCA
>CAYSON010000137.1:0-8045 GCA_964432635.1 uncultured Desulfopila sp. | reverse complement strand
CTTGGCGATCGATACGACCCCCAGGCGCTTGGACAGCTCGTCGTTGGCCTCGGCTGCGGATACCGGGGTGAGCAGGATCAGGCTTGACTTGCCCAGCAATTCCTCGGGGGTGTAGCCGAGCAGGGCGCTGCTCTGTTCGGAGCAGAAGGTATAGCGTCCCTCGGCGTCGATCTCCCAGATCCAGTCACTGACCGCCAGGGCGATATCGCGAAAGCGTCGCTCGCTTGCGCGCAACTCCTTGGTCTTGCGTTTGACGGTGCGGTTGAGCAGCACCAGGAAAGCCGTGGCGACGAGGATGGCGACACCGAGCAGCACCAGGAGCGGAAAGAGCCAGGCCGGCAGGGTGTGACCGTTGTCGCCGGGAGCCATCCAATGGTTGACGATGCGGTGATACGGCGAGTTCTTGTCCTTTTTCCATAGGGCCAAGCGCTTGTCGATGAAATCGAGAAAGTGGCGATGGTATCCCTTCTTGGTGGCAAAATAAATGGAAAAGGGAGAGAAGAGAATCGAGGTGGGCACGAGGTTGTAAGTGCTGGCGTGGCGCAGTCCAAAATGCTGCGGCGCCACTCCACCGTCGACGGCGCCGCTGGCCACCGCTTGAAAGACCTCGGCGTGGCTGGGGTATTCGACGATCTCGCAACCACCGCCCAACCCGCTAACGGTGGCAACGAAGTTGAGACCACTCATGTCCTTGGCCATGACGCCGATCTTGCGGCCAAAGAGTTCGGAGATGGTCCGCGACTGCAACTCTGGTCGGGTAAAGACCTGGCCCCAGAGCTGGAGCACCGATTCCCTTCCGAAGTCCAACACCTTGGCCCGTTCGTCAGAATAGGCCACCGACATCATCATGTCGATCTCGCCGTCCTCAAGTCGTTTCAAACCCTCGGCCCAGGAGCCGGGAACGAAGGCCAGTTGCACGTTCTCCTCAGCGAAGATGGCGCGCAGCAGGTCGGGGTTGATACCCACGGCGCTGCCGTCCTTGTCAACGAAGTTGAGGGGGTGGGTGGAGAAGATGCCGACCCGCAGCGGACCGCTGATGTCGGCCCCCCCACTTGCTGTAGGCAACAGCAGTAAGAGACAGATCAGCAGAGCAGGCCAAAGCGCGGCAGGGATCACCATGATCTCCTTGAAGCAATCGTTGAGGAGTGAGCACGAGGAGGCTCGCTCGGCGCGGGACAACGTGATATGGTAAAGATTGTAGAGAAAGCAGGGGGACAAGTCAAGGTGGAGAAAAGATAATCCTGACAGTTTCTTTGGCATTGACAATGAATAGCGCAAACAAAAGGGAAGCGGATGGGTATCATTGCCTAAGCTTCCGCCCATGAGAGGGTTCGGCGCCGGTGCCGAACCTTTGGCGACAACCCCGGAGGTGCCTTATGTCGATCGTTGCCAATGTTCGCAGTTTGTTCACAGTCTTGACGGTGGCATCGAGTCTGCTGCTGGTCCCGGTGGCCCCGGTTCTCGGCAAGGGGCAGCCGGATCTTCACGACCATCATCCCCAGCTCAAGGTCACCGTCGGGCGGCCCCTGCCGCCCGGCGTGCCGCTCCCCAGGGTTGAAGGGCAGGTTTCCCGCGACCGTTATTATCCGCGGCAGCACTATGAACGACACGATGATGGCAGATACCGCTACGAGTATCGCCGTGACTTTTATCGTCACTATTATCGGCCACACGGGGGGTATTATCCCTCAATCCCTGCTGGGTTTGTCTCCCTCAACCTGGCCGG
Organism: uncultured Desulfopila sp.; assembly: GCA_964432635.1. Classification (GTDB taxonomy): domain Bacteria; phylum Desulfobacterota; class Desulfobulbia; order Desulfobulbales; family Desulfocapsaceae; genus Desulforhopalus_A. The sequence goes on along the minus strand of CAYSON010000137.1, from coordinate 6,319 downwards.
CGGCCTGTTCTACTACCACATGGGCACCTATTATCGCCCTGCCGAGAACGGCTACGTGGTGGTCCGAGCCCCGTTCGGTGCGCGCATTCGTGCCCTGCCGGAGGGCTGTTCCCCCCTGTATATAGGTGACCGGCGCTATTTCGTCTGCGACGAGGTCTATTATCAGCCCGACGGCGAGGAATATGTGGTGATTGAGCGGCCGGCCCGTCCCGATTATCGGGTCGAGGTCGGTGACGAGGTGCGAATTGGTGCCGATTTTCTCAACCTGCGCTCTGGCCCGGGGCAGCAGCACCGGGTGGTCGGCCAGTTGTACCGTGGAGATGTGGTCGAGGTTTGTGCTATCGAGGGCGATTGGTACTCTATCGTCCTCGCCAACGGTGTTTATGGCTGGATCAAGGGGGAATTCGCCACCCTTTATCGCGCCCGGGAGGAGGTCAAGGGCTAGTCGGGCAGGACGCCTTGCGGTGTTCGCTCAACGGCCCTTCCATCTCAACTCGATGGCGGCAAAGGTGCCGTTGCCGCTCAAGGCAGCAACAGCCTGCTCGAGGCGGGCAACGATCCCCGGGGGCGCGGTTGTACTCACCGCCAGGTAGAGGGGGGTCCTGTTGATGGTGAAGGGGTGAATGGCCAGGTCGGCATATTGGGGGAGGTTGCGGAGGCGGTAAGCGGCGATATGCTTTTGCTCGATAAAGGCAAAGAGGCGACGTTTGCTCACCATCTCTGCCACAGCAGTGTCGGCCAACGCGAAGTTGGCTCGAAAGGCTGGATCCTTTTCCAGGCGCAGGTTGAATTCGGCGCCGTAATTGGCGTCGCGCTGGATGCCCACCTGGAGGCCGCGAGCTCGACTCTGGGTGATCAGTTGCTGCAGATTGCCGATGGACACCCCCACGTCATCCTTGTGCACCAGCACCACCATCTCCAGGACGGCATAGGGGCCGAGAAAGTGGGCAGAGGCGGTCAATTTCTCGCTTGGGGAGATGTCCGCCATGATGGTGCATTCTCCGCTCTTGATGCTCTCCATCCCCCGCGACCGGGGAAGCTCTTTAAAATTGAGGGAAAGACCGCTCTCCTCAGCCAAGGCCTGATAGTAATCGATGTTCATGCCCTGCCAGCGGCCGTCCTGCTGCCAAGAGGCCGGGGGCAAGTCGCTGACTGCGGCAATCAGGGATAAAGGTTCCCCCTGGGAGCGGGAGCAGATGGGGAGTGCCATGAGTAGGACAAGAACCAGCAGAAGAGGGCGGAGAGGTTTCATATCAATGGAATGAGAGGATGAGGGGGTTTGTTTTATAATTTTGAAATTGTTTGAAAATACTCGTGATCATCTGCATCGTCGAGAGAAGGTTCTAATTGAGGAGGTGGCTCAGCGGGCTGGTCGAGTGCCTGGCGGATGAGGGCAGCCACATCGCGCTTGGCCAGGGGCTTCATGGCCAGGCCGCGGATACCCAGGGCCTTGACCTTCTCCTCGGAGATCAAGTTGCTGTAACCGGTGCAGAGGAGAATCGGTATATGCGGACGGAGGGCGAGGATGCGCCTGGCCAGGTGTTCCCCGGTAAGGCCGGGCATGGTCTGGTCGGAGAGCACCAGATCAAAGCCTTGGGGGTCGGCGGTGAAGGCGGCCAGGGCCTCAAAACTGTTTGCCTTCTCGGTAACACGGTAGCCGAGGCGCCGTAGCATGGAGGCGTTCATGTCGAGCAGGACCTGCTCGTCGTCAACCAGCAGCAGGTGTTCGTTGCCGCCGGAGATACTGTCGTGGCTTTCCTCGCTGACGGAGAACTGGCCTTCTGTTATCGGCAGAAAGACCTCGAAGGTCGAACCCTGGCCGAGGAGGCTTTGGCAACGGATGAAACCGCCATGGCTCTTGACGATGCCGTGGATCATTGCCAGCCCCATACCAGTGCCCTTGCCGATCTCCTTGGTGGTGAAATAGGGGTCGAAGATCCGCTCTTTGACATCCGCAGCGATGCCGACGCCGGTGTCGCGAACTGAGAGTACCACGTAGGGGCCAGGAAGCTGATTTCCTTCCCCCTGCAATTCCTCAAAGGGGATTTCCCGCCGCTTCAGGGATACCAGCATCGTCCCGCCGCTATTCTCCATGGCGTGGTAGGCGTTGGTGCAGAGGTTCATGACGATCTGCTGAAATTGCGTGGGGTCGGCGAGGATGACGCCACAATCGGCGGCGATATCGTTGCGGATGGCAATGGTGGTGGGGATGGAGGAGCGCAACAGCTTGAGAGACTCCTTGAGGATGGTGGACGGCTGCATGGAGATCTTGTCGGAGGCTCCCTGGCGGCTGAAGGCGAGAATCTGCTTGACCAACTCCTTGGCGCGCTGGCCGGCGGCGAGGACCTGCTCGATGTCGTTACGGGAGGATGGGGGGAGATCATCGCGGACCATTTCTCCATAGCCGATGATGGCGCCGAGAATATTGTTGAAATCGTGGGCGATGCCTCCCGCCAAGGTGCCGATGGCCTCCATCTTCTGGGCCTGTTGCAGCTGTGATTCGAGTTCTTGCCGCTTTTCCTCGAGAAGCTGACGCCCGGCGATCTCGCGGGTGAGATCGGTGTTAAGCCGCTCCAGGCTCTTTGTCCGTTCGCGGACCCGTCGCTCCAGTTCTTCGTTGAGCCTGGTCAGGGCCGCTTCCGCGCGTTTGCGCTCGGTCAGTTCCTTTTCGCTGCGCTCATAGGCCTCGGCAAGCTTTGCCGCCTGCTCTTGTTGTTGTTGCTGACGCTGTTCGAGGTCATCGGCCATGGAGTTGAAGACTTCCATTACCTGGGTCAATTCGTCATGCCGCTCGGGCAACTGGTGGCGAAAGGCCAGGTCGCCGAGACTGAGGCGCCGGGCGCCACGGCACAGGTCATCCAAGCGCTTGAGCACGGTATTCCACAGCAAGTGGCGAAAAATCATGGCGGTCAGGGCGAGCAGGGCAAGCAGTCCGATTGGCACGGCGACCAAGGCGCGGTGGCTCATCTCCCGGGCTTCGCTGAGCGGCAGTTCGGCGATGACGATCCAGCCAGTGGCGGCGATTCGCCTGGAAAGCATCCTGACCTGGTGATTGTCGAGGCTGGTGCTGATTCCCGCGTATTCGTTGCCGCCGGCGGCGAGGATGGCCTCGAAACCATGGAGATCGACAATGCTGCGGTTGGCGGTGACCATCCGCGAATCACGGTGGGCGATGATTCGTCCCTGGCGGTTGACCACATAGATCGAGCCGCTGCGGCCAAAAGAGATGGCGGCGACCTTTTGCCACAAGCCGTCCATGTTGAGTTGTGCTGCCGCCACCATGCCGTTGCCGAAGGGCTGGGCGAGGATGATGTAGGATTCGTCACTGGGGGAGGTTTGCACCTCGGAGTAGTATTTCTCCCCTTGTTTGGCGGTGCGAAACCACTGAGACTGACGAACGGTGAATTGGTTGCCGAGCATCGGGCGATGGCGCGCGGCGCTGAACAGGGTCTTGCCGTCGCTGTCGACAAAGGTCACTTCCATGAAAGCGGGATTTTTCTGAAAAAACTCCTGCACCGACTGCGGTTGAGTCTGCAGTTCGTCAACCCCAAAGGCGCCGAGCGCGGCGAGGAGAATCTCGCCCGTTTCCATATAGCCGTTGATCAGGGCACCGCCGCTGTTAACCGCATCTTCCTGGCGCTGCTGTTGAAAGCTCTCTTCATGTTTGTTGACAAAGAGATAGACGCCGGCCGCGATGATAAGGGCAAGCAGCAGAAAGAGAGCGGAGATGAGGGAGACAATGCGTCGATAGAGCGAGGAGGAGCGGCCCGCGACGGCGGTGCCGTTTGCCAGCCTGGGGGTGGTCATGGCGCTTTGCCGACTGGGGAGAGAAAACTTTGCCAGGCGGCGTCGACCATGGCCTGTGCGGCCGGGCTCAGGGGCTCGATGATCTCGGCATTGGCGAGCATGGCGTCGCTGGGGTAAATGGCCTCGTCGGCGAGAATGGCCGGGTTTATCAGCGGGCGCGCCGCCTCGTTGGCGCTGGCATAGAACTTTTCGTTGACGATGGCGGCGCTGATCTCCGGTTGCAGCAGATAGTTGATGAACAACTCGGCGGTCGGTTTCTGGTGGCTGCTCTTCGGCACCACGAAGGCGTCGGCCCAAAGCAGCAGCCCCTCCTCGGGCAGCACGTAGTCGACGGCAAGCCCCTGCTTGCGGCTTTCCAGGAGATCTCCGGAAAAACCGATGGCCAGCGCCGTGGTGTTGCCGCTCATCATCGCCGGACCGAATTCTGGATACTGAAAGCGCAGCGAATCAGGTGAAAGCTGCAAGAGGTGGAGCTTGGCGAAGGCGGCCTTTATCTCCTGGGGATTTTCCGAATTTGCCGAATAGCCAAGGGATTTGAGGGTCATGCCGAGGGCCTCGCGCGGATAGCTGATGGAGAGCGCCACTTGCCCACGGTAGCGATCATTCCAGAAATCAGCCCAGCCTCGCACCGCGTCCCCGGTCAGGGCGGTGTTCACCAGGATGCCGGTGGTGCCCCAGGAGTAGGGGATGGAATGGAGATTGTCCGGGTCGTAGGAGAGGTTGCGGAAATTAGGTGAAATGTATTTAATATTAGGTATGTTTTCGTAGTTGAGACGATGAAGCAGATCCTCCCTCGCCAGGGTTGGGAGAAAGCGCCCCTCGATGACCGCCACGTCACAAATCTTGCCGGCCCGCAGCTTCTCCACCGCCTCCTCCTGCGAGGTAAACGTGTGGTAGTCGATGGCGATTCCGGTTTGGCGGGTGAAGGACTCGAGCACCTGAGGAGGAATGTCGTCCTGCCAGTTGTAGAGGACGAGTGGCCTTGTTGCCGGGGCTCGCGGTAATGTTTCATCGCCTGCCGCCACCGGCCCGGGGCTACCGTTACCGACCAGAAAAGCAAGGAGGGTAGCGATGGTTATCGAAAATTTTGAAAAAACCATTTAAGCATCTGCAATAATGTTAATTTTTCGACGACAATAAAGTCAGTTAACACTCTTCCCACAATTATCTATTACGCTGCAGAAAAATGCAAGGAGGGCAAACCTTTTTTAGCGACAAAATGGGAAGTATTCTTAACGAGGTCCGCTTCAGTCGGCCCCTTTGGCTGGAGAGAGGTTGCGGATGGTGCGGCGCAGGGCGTTGATGCTGTCGCCGTCTTTTTGAACGAAATGGATCTTGCCGCCGAGGCGCATGCCGGAGGAGAACTCGCCGTAGGCGTGGACGATGATTTGCAGGGAGGGATTGTTATCGACCACACAGGTAAAGAGGGCATGGCCGTAAGGATAGAGGAGTTCCGGGTCGAGGATGAGCAGATCCACCGCGGTGGAGTCGCAAATACGGTGAAAGGCCTCGATGCTGTTGCCAACGGTGACCACCGAATGGCCTTCCTTCTCCAGCTCGCGCTTGAGTAGGTTGCGCACATGGTGGTTGATGTCGGTGACCATGATATGCATTGATGATTGGCAGGTCATGGGCATAATTGCGATTTAGTATGGTGCTGTGTCAGGTTGTTTGCCACGGTGTAAAGGTATTCGACACCAGCACCGGGAGATGGTCTGCTCCGTGGTTGCCGGGTGGCGTTGCCCATCGTTGTGCAGTGGCGCAACCGCATCCGGAAACGCTTATGACCCGGCGGGGCGGGTGTTTGGCGCCGGGTGTTGCAGGGTGTTCTGCAGGAAGTGTTCCAAGGGCTGGCAGTATCTTGAGCGGCAAGCTGTTGAGACATACGCCTGTGACTGGCACGTTCCGTGCTAGAGAAAGAGTAAGGACGTGAGGACCCGCTGCTGCAAGATGAGCCGTGGAGGTCGCTGGCGCGGCGTCTCAGCAGGGGCGGGAAAGATGAGCCGAAACCAGGAGGATGCCGAGATGAAGATGATCGAAAAGATTGTGGTCCCCATCGATTTTGCCGATAACACCGACAAATTGGTCGCCTATGCCTGCGCCATGGCGGAAAAATTTGCGGCGGCGATCCATTTTCTCCATGTCGTCGCCGCCTATCCCGGCGATGTCTGGGTTGGGGCGCCCTTCGCCGAGGAGTATCGCGATCGCATCATCTTTGCTGCCGAGGAACGCATGAAGAAACTGGTAGACGATTGGAGTGAAAAGGGCCGCAGCTGCACCGGTCTGGTGGTGGGCGGTGAGCCGGTGGAGAAGATCGTCGAGTTGGCGGCTGCTGCCGAGGCGGATCTCATTGTCATCAGCACCCATGGGGCCAAGGGTTTGGAGAAGATCCTGCTTGGCAGCGTCGCCGAACGGGTGCTGAAGCGGGCCCATTGCCCGGTGCTGATCATGAATCCCTTCAAGAGGCCGAAAGGGTAGAGAGAAGGCGGGAAGGAGCGGGGGAGGGGGGCCG
>CAYSON010000136.1:0-8080 GCA_964432635.1 uncultured Desulfopila sp. | reverse complement strand
GAAGATCCTCGAGGTGACCTTGAATAACGGCCTCGACCCCTTGACCGGCAAAAAGGTTGGTCCGGCCACCGGCGACCCGCGCACTTTTTCCGGGTTCGAAGAGCTCTACGCCGCCTTTCTCGCCCAGGTCCGTTATGTGATCGACCAGAAGATTCGCGTCAGCAACTATATTGACCGGATGTTTGCCAAGTACGCTCCGGCCCCGTTCCTGTCGGTGGTGATTGACGACTGTATTGCCAGGGGCCGCGACTACTACGACGGCGGGCCCCGCTACAACACCAGCTATATCCAGTGCTGTGGTTTGGGCACGGTGAGCGACAGCCTCGCCGCCATCAAAAAGCATGTCTTCGACGACGGTCGCTATACCATGGATGCCGTGCTGGCCGCGTTGGCCAAGGATTTCCAGGGCGCCGAGATCATGCGCCAGACCATCATCAACAAGACCCCGTTCTACGGCAACGACCATGACTATGCCGACGTAATTGCCGTGCGCGTCTACGACGATCTGGTTGCCACCATCGACGGCCAGCCCAATATCAAGGGTGGCAAATACCACCTCAACATGCTCTCCACCACCTGCCATATCTATTTCGGCAAGGTTCTCGGGGCCTCGGCCAACGGGCGCCTGGCCGGCAAGTCGATCTCCGACGGCACCTCGCCTTCTCATGGCGCCGACACCAACGGGCCCTCGGCGGTGATCAAGTCACTCAGCAAGCTCGATCAGGTCAAGTCCGGGGGCACCCTGCTCAACCAGCGCTTCCTGCCCAGTCTGCTCAAGACCAATCAGGACATCGCCAAACTGGGCAAGCTCATCCGCGCCTATTTTTCTCTCGGCGGCCACCATATCCAGTTTAATATCGTCGATACCGCCACGCTCCTGGCGGCCCAGGAGAGCCCGGATGATTACCGCGATCTGCTGGTGCGCATGGCCGGCTATAGCGACTATTTCAACGATATGAACCGCGATCTGCAGCAGGAAGTGATCGAGCGCACCGAGAACGAAGCCTTATAGGCAAAGGCGGGGCGCCGGAGAGCAATCCGGCGCCACCCTTTGGCGTCGAGCGGGTAGAGCAATCTTTGCGTGGGGAGCTGCGGTGGTGGAAAAAGGCTGTATCTTCGATATTAAAAAATATTCGATCAACGACGGGCCGGGGATCCGCGTCACCGTCTTTTTCAAGGGCTGTCCTCTGCGCTGCGTCTGGTGCCATAATCCCGAAGGGATCTCGCCACAGGTGCAAAAGATGTACAACAGCGCCAAGTGTATCGGCTGTCGGGCCTGCGTCGAGGCTTGCCCGGAGAAGGCCTGCACCTTGACCGATGCCGGGATTGTCACAGACCTCGGCCGCTGCACCGCTTGCGGCCTGTGCGCCGAGGTCTGTCCGACCACCGCCACCGAGATGTCGGGGCGGTTGGTGACGCTTGATGACGTGCTGGCGGTGGTTGACCGCGAGCGGGTCTTCTTTGAGCACAGCGAGGGAGGGGTGACTATCTCCGGAGGTGAGCCCCTGCAGCAGCCGCAGTTCTTGCTGGCCCTGCTCGAGGCCCTCGGGCAGCGGGGCATCCACCGGGCAGTGGACACCTCCGGCCTGGCACCGGGCGAGCTGCTGCTCGAGGTGGCCAGGCGCTGCGAACTCTTCCTCTATGACCTCAAGCTCATCGATTCCGCCAGGCACAAACACTGGACCGGGGTGGACAATGGGTCGATTCTCGACAACCTTCGCCTGCTGGCCGAGAGCGGGGCGGAGATCAACATTCGCCTCCCCCTGGTGGCCGGGGTCAACGACGACCGGGAAAATATCGAGCAGACCGCCACCTTGGTTGCCGGCCTTGCCGGGTCGAGGAAAAAGGTCAACCTTCTGCCCTACCACAACATCATGACCAACAAATACCTCCGTCTGGGCACAGAGTATCGGGGCGCCGGCATGGGCGAGCCGACCGAGGCCGACCTCAAGCGGATCATCGCCCAGTTTGCCGAAAAAAGCATCGAGGCGGTGGTCGGCGGGTAGGGGCTTGCAAAGGGAGTTGACAGGGTTACAGCGATTGACCTTGTCCGTTCTGCATCACCCTCCTGATCAACGGGAGCTTGGCGGCAAAGGCCAGTGCTCAGAGTATGCACATGGTTCCGCCGAGGGCGATGGTCAGGGGCACGCCGATCTCTTTGGCGAGGCTGCCCGCGAGCAGGCTGCCGAAGGGGGCGGTGCCCATGATCGCCATGGTGAAAAAGCTCATCACCCGGCCGCGCATGTCGTCGGCGACGATGCTTTGAATGACCGTATTGCTGGTGGCCATGAGCAGCATCATACCGAAACCGGTGACAACGATGACGGCTATGGCCAGGGCGAAATTGCGCGATAGCGACAACAAAATGAGGCCAAGGCCGAAAACCGCCGCGGCCACGGGGATGACCTTTTCCAGGCCGAGGGCGTTCTTGCGCGTGGCCAAAAAGAAGGCGCCTCCCAGAGCCCCGATGCCGGAGGCACCCATGAGCAGGCCGTAGGTATTGGCCGAGCCGAGAAGGATTTCCTTGGCGAACACCGGCATCAGGACGACATAGGGCATGCCGGTGAGGGAGGCAAGAAAGAGCAGGAGGATGACGCAGCGGATCGGGGCGAAACCGAAGGTGTAACGGATGCCCTCGCCTAATTCGCCGAGGATTGAGCGGTGCGCTTTGCTTTTCTCTTCGGTGGGCAAGCGCATCATCAGCAGCGAAAGGATGACGAAGACGAAGCTGGCCGCATTGAAGAGAAAGCAGACGCCGGTGCCGATGGAGGCAATGAGTATGCCGGCGGCGGAGGGCCCGAGCATCCGGGCGGTGTTGACTATCGAGGAGTTGAGGGCGATGGCATTGCCGAGGTCTTCCTTCTTTTCCACCATGCTTACCAGAAAGGCTTGGCGAGCGGGGATGTCGAAGGCGTTGACCGCGCCGAGTACCATGCTGAGCAGAAGGATCTGCCACAACTCGATGCGCTCGGCCAGCACCAGCCATGCCATGAGACAGGCCTGGATCATCGCCAAGACCTGGGTGGCAAGGAGGATACGGTAGCGGTTCCAGCGATCGCTGAACACCCCGGCGAATGGGGCGAGCAAAAAGACGGGAATCTGCCCGACAAATCCAACCAGGCCAAGGAGAAAGACCGAGTTGGTCAGCTCGTAGACCAGCCAGGGGGTGGCGATGCGCTGCATCCAGGTACCGATCAGCGAGATGCTCTGGCCGGTGAAGAACAAGCGGTAGTTGCGCGAGCGCAGGGCGCGAAGCGCATAATTCAGCGCCATTTACCGTTGCTCTCCGCCTGCTGTGCTGTGGCTTGTGGCAAAAGAGGCCTCAAGAAGAATCATATTGCCCTGGCCACTCGATGTAACGTGGTAATCGAGGGAATGAAAGAGCTTGACCATCCGTTTGTTGTCGCGTGAGGTGTAGGCGGTGAGTCCCTTGATGCCGTTCTGTTTGGCGGCCTCGGCCAGTTTGTGGATGACGATGGAGGAGATGCCGCGCCCTTGCCAATCCTTGACCACCGAGAAGGCGATCTCGGCCATTTCGGTTTCCGGATTGAGATAGTATTCCCCCACCGCAAGAATCTTCTCGAAACCGGACTGGCCCTCGACGGCGACGATGGTGAGGTCTTTGATGTAGTCGATGACAAAGGTCCGCTCGATCTGCTTGTGCACGAAACTGGTCTTTTCGTGGAAGAAGCGGGAAACCACGTCGATCTTATCGAGACCGTAGTAATGCTCCTGGATGATCCGTTCGTCGGTCACTTTGACCGGCCGAAAGGTGATGCGGCAGCCGTCAATGACCCGGGTCTCCTCCAGTCCCAGGGGATAGATGGAATGCATTTCCTCGCGCAGGATCCGTTCCGGTCCGAGCAGGCCGAGTTCCTTGGCTTCATCGAAGAGACGGTCGCGAAAATCGGGGTGGGCGATGGAGATCAGGGCAACCGCCCGTTCCTGGATCGATTTGCCGAAGAGGTTGACCGAGCCGTATTCGGTGACCACGTACTGCACCTCGCTGCGCGGCACCACCACCGCGGCGTTGTGCAGCATCGGCACGATGCGGCTCTGCTGGTCGCTGCTGGTCGAAGTGAGCATGAGGATCGATTTGCCGCCTTTTGAAAGGGCGGCGCCGCGGAAGAAATCGAGGATGCCGGTGACTCCGGAGAAGTGGTTGAAGGCCAGGGCGTCGGCCGTCACCTGACCGGTGAGATCGATCTGGCGGCATACATTCATCGCCACCATGCGGCGGTTTTTGGCAATTTTGCGCGGGTCATTGACGTACTGGGAGGGGTGGAACTCGATGGCACTATTGTTCTCCAGCATGTCGTAGAGATCCTGGTCGCCGATGGCGTTGCTGCAGATGACCTTGCCGGTGTTGAAGCCTTTGCGCTTGTTGGTGACCACCCCCATGGCCATCAGTTTCATGATGGTGTTGGTCATGTACTGACTGTGGATGCCGAGGTCGTTCTTGTCCATCAAACTCTGGATGTTGGCTTCGGCGGTGCCGCCCAGGGACATCTGCATGGTGGAGCCGTCCTCGATGAGACGGGCGACGTAGCTGGCGATCATCCCGGCCATGGCCACGTCGGGGTAGGTGCCGATCTCGATCAGCTTCTCGTCGTGCTCGACGAAAAAATCGATATCGTTGACATGGATGGTGCTGCGCCCCAGCACCCGTGGCATGTGGCGGTTGACCTGGGCGATGACCAGGTCGGCGGCGGCCGCCGCCGAGGCGGTGACGTCCACCGAGATACCAAGGCTCATCCAGCCGAAGTCGTCCGGCGGGCTGACCTGGATCATGGTCACCTGGATTGGCAAAAGACGCGACTTGATCAGTTTGTGGACGTCGGAGAGGTTGATCGGGGTGATGAAGCGCAGGTCGCCCTTGAAGCTCTTGGAGTTGGCCGAGCCCAGATAGAAGCTGCGGATGTTGAGGTTCTGCGACTTCGACGCCGCGGCGATGCGCGACAGCGAGGTGCTTTCGCCGCTGAACATGCGGACGATTTCCAGATCGGTGAAGGTGGTGGCGTTGTCGGCCAACTCGCGCACCAGCCGCTGCGGTTCGCCGCAGGAGGAGCCGATGAAGATCCGTTGCCCCGAGCGGATCTTGGCGATGGCCTCGGCTGCTGATACCCTGCTGTTCTGGTAATTGTCGGCCCAATATCCGGATCGGTTCGCCATGGTGTTCCTCCCCATTGCGTGGTTGCCGCGGGAAAACGGTTTACCTTTGATAGTATTGGGTCTCGTCCCCCGGCGCAAGGCAAAGCCTCACGACCTTCGGGAATAGTTGCCCCGGGTAGGACCATGCCGGTAAAAGGCGGTGCCGGGTGATCCTTGTTCGTTGAGCGGCTTCCTTACAACGGTGATGGCTCTTTTCCCTTTCCTTTCCTGGCCTTTTCCGCTATTTCTTGGGGAGTTGCTACTTTTCCGCCAATCTTCGCCAGGATCGTCTATCGCCATGTTTTCCATTAAAGAACAAAAGACCCTGAACACCTACCTGCAGCTTGCCCCCTATCCCGAGGCCACCCTGATGTACGAAGAGCTGTGTGGTTTTCTCTTCGGCCTGGCCATGACCCCGGAGCCCATTCCTGTGCTCGAGTGGCTGTCGGTGGTCTATGACGACACCCCGCCCGACTACCAGGCCAAGGAGGCGGCGGGATTGGTCGAGGCCTTCACCGCCGCCTACGACAAGTTGGCGGCGGCTTTTGCCGAGAATACCCTGCGCTTTCCCTTCGATCTGGAAAACCTCCGCGAAGAAGAGATCGACACCGTCTACAACTGGGTGGCCGGCTTCGACGAGGCCTTGGCCCTGCGCGATGCCCTGTGGGAGCCGGAGGAGTATCCGCGCATGGTGCGTCGTAAAAAGGAGGGTCTTTACAACGCGCTGATGACCATCGAGGGTCTGGTCGACCCCAGCGAAGGTATAAACATGTTCTCCGACATGAGCGATCAGGACTTTCATGAGGCCTTTACCGACTTCGCCGACAGCTCGCTCGACCGCGAGGAGCAGGTGCAGTGGTTGCTGCTCTCCACCTTGCCGCTGGCCGTCGACACCCTGCTTGATCATGCCCGCGACCTGATACGCAAGAAGGCCAAGAAAGGGAGCACAACCCCGATCAAGTTGCCGCTGCCGCCGCGCCGCGACGGCGACGGGCCGGCCTGCTCCTGCCCGGGGGGGAGTTGTGCTGGACCCAAGGGGAAAAAGAAGGCCAAGCTCATCAAGGTCGATTTCAGCAAGGGGGGCAAAAAGGTCGAGGCGGCCAGCGAGATCTATCAGCTGAAGATTTCCCTGCTCGGAACAAAGCCGGCGATCTGGCGACGTATCCAGGTTCCCGGCAATTACACCCTGGCGAATGTGCACGCGGTGATCCAACTGGCCATGGGGTGGAGCGATTACCATTTCCACGAGTTTCTCATCGATCGCCATACCTACTGTCCCCCCGACGACGACGGCGGCGAGGAGAGCGCCACCGCCAAGGATGAGCGTCGCTACAGTCTTCAGGAACTGCACCAGGAGATTCTTGGCGGGTTCAACTACGTTTATGACTATGGTGACGATTGGCTGCATGAGGTCAAGGTGGAAAAGGTCATCCCGGTGGCGGAAGGTGTGCCCTTCCCTATGCTTTTGGCCGGCAAGCGCGCCTGCCCCCCCGAAGACATCGGTGGCGTTCCCGGTTTTCTCCACCTCCTCGAGATCCTCGCTGACCCCAAGCAAGATGCTGCCGATGTTTACGGCGAGCAGTTTGGCAATTACGACCCGGCGCGCTTCGGCAAGGCGGAGATGGCGGAGATCAACTCCCGGCTGCGGCAGATGTCGCCGTCGAAGAGATGAACGGCGAGAGCAATCCCCAATTGCGCCTGGCGGGGGATTTTCTCCGCGACACCGATTGCCATCTCTTTCTCACTGGACGGGCCGGCACCGGCAAGACCACCTTTCTTCATCACATCAAAAAGGAAAATCCCAAGCGGATGGTCGTCACCGCCCCCACCGGGGTGGCGGCGATCAATGCCGGCGGGGTCACCCTGCACTCTTTTTTCCAACTGCCCTTTGGGCCGATCCTCCCCGGGGGCGAGGCCCTGGGACGGCAGAAGTTCAATCGCGACAAGATCAACCTGATCAAATGCCTCGACCTCTTGGTCATCGATGAGATTTCCATGGTCCGCGCCGACCTCCTCGACGGCATCGACATCGTGCTGCGGCGCTTACGGCGCAATGCGCAACCCTTCGGTGGAGTGCAACTGCTGCTCATCGGCGATCTGCAGCAGCTGGCCCCGGTGGCCAAGGAAGAGGAGTGGCGCCTCTTGCGCGACGTCTATGAGACGCCCTATTTCTTCAGCAGCAAGGCCCTGAGCGGAACCGAGCTGGTGGTCGTCGAGCTGCAGCACATCTACCGGCAGAGCGACCGCCGTTTTATCGAGCTGCTCAATCAGGTGCGCGACAACCGCCTTGATGCCGCCTCCCTGGCCGAGCTCAACCGTCGCCATAGCAAAGACTTGGTCGATGATGGTTTGGGCTATATCCACCTCTGCACCCACAATAATCGCGCCGAGGCCATCAATGCAGCGCGCCTGGCCGCCCTGCCGCAGCGCTTGCACCGCTTCGCCGCCGAGATCGAGGGGGACTTTCCCGAGTTTGCCTTTCCCACCGCCGCCAGCTTGGAACTCAAGGTCGAGGCCCAGGTGATGTTCGTCCGCAATGATCCCTCGCCCGAGAAGCGTTTTTTCAATGGGAGGATTGGCAAGGTGGTCGGCATTGTCGGCAAGACGGTGATTGTCCGTTGTCCCGGCGACAACGAGGAAATCGAGGTTGAGCCGGCAACCTGGGAGAATGTCGAGTACGCCCTCGACGAGGCCAGCCAGGAAATCCGCGAGAAGAAGGTCGGCGCCTTCACCCAGTACCCGCTGAAAGCGGCTTGGGCCATCACCATCCACAAGAGCCAGGGGCTGACTTTCGACCGGGCCATCGTTGATGCCGAGGCGGCCTTCGCCTTCGGCCAGGTCTATGTCGCTCTGAGTCGTTGCCGCAGCCTCGAAGGGCTGGTGCTGAGCACGCCGCTGGTGCCGCGGGCAATCAAGACCGATCCCCTGG
>CAYSON010000135.1:0-8110 GCA_964432635.1 uncultured Desulfopila sp. | reverse complement strand
GGCGGGATGAATGGCCAGCGATTTGGCGTCGCCGACGTTGGCCAGATGCGAGATTAGCTGCAGGCTGTCGATGAATTTGCGGCCGGCGGACAGCCCTCCCTTGATGCCGAAAGCAATCATTCCGCCGAAGCCGTTTTGCAGGTACTTGGCGGCCAGCTCGTGGCCGGGTGAGCCGGCGAGTCCGGGATAGTGCACCCAGGCAACTCCCTGGTGACGGTTGAGATGGTTGGCCACTGCCAGGCCATTGTCGCTGTGGCGGGCCATGCGTAGGCTGAGCGTTTCGATGCCCTGCAAAAAGGCCCAGCAATTATCGGGGCTGATGCAGGCCCCGAGATTGCGCAGCGGTACCAGGCGCATACGAAGAATGAAGGCCAGGGGGCCAAGGTCACCAAGGTCATGGGCGTAGCGCAGCCCGTGGTAGGAGGGATCGGGCTGGTTGTAGAGGGTAAACTTCGGGTCTTTCCAGTCGAAGTTGGCCCCGTCGATGACGATGCCGCCGATGCCGACACCGTGGCCGCCGATCCACTTGGTCAGGGAATGGATGACCATGTTGGCGCCGTGCTCGAGCGGACGGAGCATGCTGGGCGGAGTAAAGGTGGAGTCGACCGCCAGCGGCAGGTGATGTTCCTGGGCGATCTTGGCCAGTGCCTCGAGGTCGGTCATGTTGAGCGCCGGATTGCCCAGGGTTTCGCAGTAGATGAGCCGGGTTCGGTCGTTGATCGCGCCCCGCACTGCCCCGAGGTCGCTTATGTCGACCAGGTGCACCTTGATGCCCAATTGCGGCAGGATGGTGTCGAACTGGGTGTAGGTGCCGCCGTAGAGGTCGTGGGCGGCCACCACCCCGTCGCCATGGGCGCAGATGTTGATGATGGTGTAGAAGATCGCTGAGGTGCCCGAGGCCAGGGCCAGGGCAGCGGCGCCCCCCTCCAGTTGCGCCATGCGCTGTTCCAGCACATCCTGGGTGGGGTTGCCGATGCGGGTGTAGATATTGCCGAGTTCTCGCAAGGCGAAGAGGTTGGCGGCATGCTCGGTGTTTTTGAAGAGATAGGCGGCGGTGCGGTGCACGGGAACGCCCCGCGAGCAGGAACCTGGTTCGACCGTGTGGCCGGCATGAAGGGCAAGGGTCTCAAATTTCATGGGGTCTCCTTCTGGGTGTTTGGGAACTATTTCTTTTTCGCCGCTTCCTGCCTGACTTTCTCGATCAGCTCGCTGATCGCCATGCCACTGCCGTTGGTAGCCTGTGGGTCGATCTTCAACATTGTTTCCCAGCTGGCGATACCACCCTGGGGGTCGCCCAGGTCGCCGATAAGAACGATGCCTTTATTATAACGAGAGGGCAAATGCTGCGGATCCTTTTCCATGGCCTTTTCAAAGTGGGCGATGGCCTGACGCGGCTCCTTGATCTTGCGGTACATCACCCCGAGATCGGTGAGAACATTAGCGTCGTCAGGGTTGAGGGCGAGAGATTTCTCGTAGGCGGCGATGGCCTTTTTCGGCTGGTCGGTGTCGAAGTAAAGGTTGCCGAGACGGGTCCAGCCCTGATAGTCGTCGGGCTTGGCGGCGATCTCCGCCTCAAGTTTGATGATCGCCTGGTGCAGTTCCTCATCGTGCGGCGGACCCTGGGTTGCGGTTTCGGCGGTGATCTTCGGCAGACTCGAGCTTTTGTAGACGGTAAAGGCGACTCCGGCAACAAAGCCGAGGAGGAAGATGAGGGCGGCGGAAAGTACGCGGTGCTTGTCAAAGACGGTGGCGAGGATACCATTGTTACTTTGAGTCATTTTTTCGGCAAGGGTTGAGGGTTTATTGATAGGTTTGTGCATCTTTTGTACCGCAAGGGTCTCAGCTCAGAGCTATACCACTACGTGGCATCTGATTCAAGAATATTTGCAGTCGCCAGAGAGGACGAGAGAACTGTCACGCGCCACCATCGGTATAACCGCACCTTCCCCCTGGCGGAGGGATTTTTACAACTCCATATTGTAGTTTAGGAGGTTTCCAGTACAATAGATATGTCCGGTCTTTTCCTTTGTCTAGAAGGCGAGGGTGATCCTTTTCCGGACATGGAGTGTGGCGTAAGGTCATGGTATCAATCCCCAGTGGAGGTGAGGTATATGAAGGTCCTTGATAATGTGAAAAGTCCTGAGATGATTTTTGGCAACGGCAGCGAGCCCCTCCCCTTTTCCGCCTCGGTCAAGGCAATCAAGGAGCATGTGGTCAACCATCTCATGAGCTTCCAGGGGCGGGATCCTGAGCGCTCCGGGGCCCCGGATGTCTTCAAGGCTCTGGCCTATACCATGCGCGATTTGATGGTGCAGAAGTGGATCTCCACCCAAAAGACCTTCTACGCCAAGGAAAAGAAACGGGTCTATTACCTTTCTTTGGAATTTCTTATTGGGCGTTCTCTCGGCAACAGCATAATTAACCTCGGCATCCTCGAGGAGGTCAAGCAGGCGGTGGAGGAACTTGGCTTTGAGCTCTCGGAGATCCGCAATCAGGAGGAGGACGCCGCCCTCGGCAACGGCGGTCTGGGGCGGCTCGCCGCCTGTTTTATGGATTCCATCGCCACCCTGAAGATTCCTGCCTACGGCTACGGTATCCGATACGAATACGGCCTGTTCTTTCAGCAATTGGTCGACGGCTATCAGGTGGAGGGTCCAGACAATTGGTTGCAGACCGGCTGTCCCTGGGAATTCGAGCGGCAGATGCCGGTGTTTCCGGTCAAGTTCTTCGGCCACGTCAATGGCTATATCGATGAAAACGGGCGCTACCGCGCTAAGTGGGTAATACCAAGAATGTCATGGCCAAGGCCAGCGACATCATGGTGCCTGGCTATAAAAACGACCATGTCATCAACATGCGCCTGTGGTCGGCGCATGCCTCGCGCGAACTCGATCTCACCGATTTCAGCCGCGGCGATTATATCAAGGCGGTGGAATCGAAAGTCAGCTCCGAAACCATCTCCAAGGTACTCTACCCGCCCGACCATAACTATGCCGGACAGGAGCTGCGCCTTAAACAGCAGTATTTCTTCGTTGCAGCCACCTTCCAGGACATCATGCGCCGCTTCAAGAAGAAGGACGGTTCCTTTGCCAAATTCGCCGACCTCGTGGCGGTGCAGCTCAACGACACCCATCCGGCCATTGCCATCCCCGAGTTAATGCGTCTGTTGCTGGACATCGAAGGCTTGGGGTGGGAGGAGTCGTGGAACATCTGTGTCAACACCTTCGCCTACACCAATCATACCCTGATGCCGGAGGCCCTCGAGAAGTGGTCGGTGGAGATGATGGAGCGGGTACTGCCGCGCCACATGCAGGTCATCTATGAGATCAACAAACGTTTCCTTGACGAAGTTGCCCAACGCTATCCCGGCAACGATCGCAAGCTGCGCGACATGTCGATCATTGAGGAAGGTCCGGTGAAGATGGTGCGCATGGCCCATCTGGCGGTAATCGGCAGTCACTCGGTAAACGGGGTGGCGGAACTCCACTCCACCCTCATCAAGGAGCGCATGTTTCCGGATTTTAACGAAATTTTCCCTGGGCGCTTCAATTCCAAGACCAACGGTATCACCCCGCGCCGCTGGCTGCTCGACGTCAATCCCGGCCTGGCGGGGCTCATCTCCAGACGTATTGGCGAAGGGTGGATCACCAATCTTGACTTGTTGCGCGGCCTCGAGGCCCATGTCGACGATGCCGAGTTTCGGGTCGAGTGGCAGCGCATCAAGCTTGCCAACAAGGTACGACTGGCCGATTACGTGCGTCGCTATTGTCGGGTCACCGTCGACCCCGAGTCGATGTTTGACATCCAGGTCAAGCGCATCCACGAATACAAACGGCAATTACTCAATGCCCTGCATCTCATCCATCTCTACCATCGCATCATCCGCGGCGATCGGCACGGTCTGGCGCCGCGCACCGCCATCTTTGCCGGCAAGGCCGCGCCCTCCTATTCCCGGGCCAAGATGATCATCAAACTGATCACCTCCATTGCCGAAGTGGTCAACAAGGACCCCCGCGTGCAGGGCTTGCTCAAGGTGGCCTTTTTACCCAACTACAACGTTTCTCAGGCCGAGATTATCATGCCCGCCGCCGACCTCTCCGAGCAGATTTCCACCGCCGGCACCGAGGCCTCCGGCACCGGTAACATGAAGTTTTCGCTTAACGGTGCCTTGACCATCGGTACCCTTGACGGCGCTAACATCGAGATCCGCGAGGAGGTAGGAGAGGAAAACATCTTTATCTTTGGTATGACCGCCGAGGAGGCTGAGTTCGAACGCCGCGCCAGCAGCCGTACCCCGGAGCTGATCTGTCGCCAGAACGAGAGCATTGCTGCGGTTGTCGAGAGTATTGCCGACGGCACCTTCAGCAAGGGCGATCGCGAGCTTTTCCGACCGGTGGTCGACAGCCTGATGAGCCGGCACGATCCCTTTTTGCTGGTGCTCGACTTTGAGAGCTATATTGCCTGTCAGGACCAGGTCAATGCAGCCTTTCTCGACCGTGACACCTGGACGCGAAAGGCCATTCTCAACGTGGCACGCATGGGCAAGTTCTCCACTGATCGCACCATCCGGGAATATTCGGAAGAAATCTGGGGGATTCCCGTGCAATAAAAACGGCTCAACGGGGAGGGCGAGGACTCTCCCTCCTTGACCACGCCGAGGTTTTGCGGTATCTACTGCCTTGCTTTTCCGGCGGCGGCAATGCTCCCGGTGCGGCGGTTGTCGCCACCGTTTCCCGCGGGCACAAAAAAAGGGATTACAGACGCTTGATCTGTAATCCCTTTGGAATTCGTGGAGGCGGCGATCGGAATCGAACCGATGAATAATGGTTTTGCAGACCACTGCCTTAGCCTCTTGGCTACGCCGCCTTGTGCGAAGGTCATTTTTATACCATAGCAAAAAAAATTCTCAAGGGAAATTTACCAATGGCTCAGGATATCGATTCGCTGGTGCGAGCCAACAAACAAGAACTGGCGGAGCTGGAAAAGGCCGTCAGCTACCGCTTCACCGACCTGCGTCTGTTGCAGAATGCCGTGGTTCACTCCTCCTATGCCTTCGAGCAGGGCTTGGCCGTGGGAAGCAACGAGCGTCTGGAATACCTCGGCGATGCGGTTCTCGACCTGGTGGTCGGCCACCTTCTCTACCGCCAGTATCCTCAGCTGCAGGAAGGTGAGCTGAGTAAGCTGCGCGCCTCCCTGGTCAACGAGCAGCATCTCGCCAAAATGGCCCGGGAGATCGATCTCGGCCGCTATCTGGCCCTCGGCAAGGGCGAAGACTCCTCCCAGGGGCGGAGCAAGAGTTCGATCCTTTCCTGCGCCTACGAGGCGGTTCTTGGATCGATCTTCGAAGATGGTGGCTACGCGGCGGTGGTGGAGGTCGTCGGCCGTTTGTTCGCCATCGAGATAGACGGCAAGAAGGAAGAACTGCTTGTCGGCGACGCCAAGAGTCGCCTGCAGGAGGTGTTGCAGGAGAAATACAACCAGGCGCCCACCTATCGCATCGAGGCCGAGGATGGGCCGTCGCATCAGCGGCAGTTCACCGCCGCCGTCTGTTTCCAAGAGCGGGTGCTGGGCACCGGGCAGGCCAGCTCGAAAAAGGAGGCGGAGCAACGGGCCGCCGCCGCCGCACTCGAGGCCATCAGGGATCCGCAGGGGTGAGCGCGTGGCGCTGATCATACCCATCTTCCTGCCGCACCGTGGTTGTCCCCACCATTGTCTCTTTTGCAATCAGCAAGGGATCTCCGGATGTCTTGAGCAGCCATGGGGCGGTGCCGAGGTCCGCGCCACCATCGACCTTTGGCTGGAGCGCGGCGGCAAAGACGAGGTGCAGGCAGCCTTCTACGGCGGCTCCTTTACCTGCCTGCCGCTTGACCAACAGCGGGCGTTGCTCGGGGCGGTGCAACCCTATGTGGAGAGTGGCCGGGTCCATTCCCTTCGCCTCTCCACCAGACCGGATTGCCTTGATCCCGAGGTGTGCCGGATGCTGCAGGATCATGGAGTGAAGACGGTGGAACTCGGGGTGCAGTCTCTCGACGACCGGGTGCTGCGGGAGAGCTGGCGAGGCCACGACAGTGACCAGTCGCGGAGGGCCATCCGCCTCTTGCAGAGCTGGGGGTTTACCGTCGGGGTACAGCTGCTTCTTGGCCTACCTGGAGAAACCAGGCGCTCGTTTTTACGGGGGGTAGCGGAAATCGCCGAGTTGCGTCCGGACTTTGTCCGCCTCTATCCACTGTTGGTGGTCAAGGACTCTGGCTTGGCTGAGCGGTATAGGCTGGGCCTCTATCGCCCCTTGAGTCTTGGCTTGGCGGTGACGTTGACCGCCGCCGCCCATAAGCGGCTGAGCGAGGGTGGAGTACGGGTGGTGCGTATGGGGCTGCAGCCCTGTCGCTCGCTTGACGAAAATTTCCTGGCCGGTCCCTATCATCCGGCCTTCGGCGAATTGGTACGGGGGCGGCTGCTTTTCAGGGAGCTGCGGGCACGGCTGGCCAGGTTGCGACCGGGGCAGCATTTGCAGGTGCATATCTCCCACCGCGACCACGGCACAGTGGTCGGGATCAACGGCGTTAACCTCAAACGCCTCGGCGAACTCGGTTTCTCCGGGCGTTTCACCATCCTACCCGAGAGAGACCGGGCAAGAGGAAGCATGGAATATGTTGTCGGTTAATCATCTTGATATTCGCTACGGCGACAAACACCTTTTCAAGGATGTCTCGGCTCAGGTCTACGATGGCAACTGTATCGGCCTGGTCGGCGTCAACGGTGCCGGCAAGACCACCCTGCTTAAGATCATGGCAGGGGTCAGCGCCGCCGATGACGGCGTGGTTACCCGCGCCAAAAACTTCACCGTCGGCTATCTGCCCCAGGAATCAAGCGAGCTCTTCTCGACGCGGACCCTCTACGAGGAAGCGGAAACCGCCTTTGCGCCATTGCTCGCGGTGCAGCAGGAGGTCGCCGAACTGCATGAGCGCATTCGCGCCCTGCCCCCCGACTCCGAGGAGATGCAGGCAGTGCTGCAGCGCCATGGAGAATTGCAGCACCGCCTCGACAGCAGCGATATTTACACCATTGGCGGCAAGATCGAGAAGGTGTTGATCGGCCTCGGCTTTCGTCGCGATGACCTTACCAAGTCGGTGTCGACCTTCTCGGGCGGTTGGCAGATGCGCCTTAAACTCGCCAAGATGCTGCTCGAGGCCCCCTCGTTGCTGCTCCTTGATGAGCCGACCAACCACCTCGACCTCGATTCACTCACCTGGGTCGAGCAGTTCCTGTGCGATTCGCGCAGCGCCATGGTGGTCATTTCCCATGTCCTTACCAATTTCTACAAGACCACCGAGACCACTTGGGAGCTGAGCCTCGGCCGCATCGATGTCTACAAGGGCAATTATAGCTATTATATCAACGAAAAAGAGCAGCGGCGGACTATCGAAAAGGGGGCCTACGACAACCAGCAGGCCCGTATCCGTCAGACCATGCGCTTTGTCGAGCGCTTCCGCGCCAAGTCGACCAAGGCCAGGCAGGTGCAGAGTCGAGTCAAACAACTGGAGAAGATGGAGCTGATCGAACTCGATAGCGAGGAGCGGCAGATTCGCTTCACCTTTCCCCCGGCTCCAGACTCCGGGCGCGATGTGCTGCGGGTCACCAACCTCAGCAAATCCTTTGCCGGCAAGCCGGTCTTTCGCGAGGTCGAGCTGCTGCTTGGTCGTGGCGATAAGGTGGCGGTGGTCGGCGTCAACGGTGCCGGCAAGTCGACCTTTGTGAAGATCCTCGCCGGCCACTTGCCTCCCGATGAGGGGACGATTCGCCTTGGCAGCGGCGTTAAGCTCTCCTACTTCGGCCAGCGCCAGGGCCAGGAAGTATCGCATCAGTTGAACGTGCTGGAAACCATGAACACGACCGGCGAGGAGATGACCGTCACCCGCACCCGTTCCCTGCTCGGCGCCTTTCTCTTTCGCGGCGACGATGCGCTGAAAAAGGTCTCGGTGCTGTCCGGCGGCGAAAAGAGCCGCCTGGCCCTGGCCAAGATGATCGCCACCCCCGCCAACTGCATGCTGCTTGACGAACCGACCAACCATCTTGACATGAGTTCCCAGGAGGTTCTGCAGGAGGCCATGGC
>CAYSON010000134.1:0-8122 GCA_964432635.1 uncultured Desulfopila sp. | reverse complement strand
CCTCTATGTCTGGCTGCCCGACGCCATGGCCGGCCCGACCCCGGTGTCCGCCCTGATCCACGCCGCCACCATGGTCACCGCCGGCGTTTATATGGTGGCCCGCTTCAGCTTTCTCTACGCCAACCACGCGGCGGCGGGAACGGTGGTCGCCTGGGTCGGCATCCTCACCGCCCTGCTCGCCGCCATCTTCGGCATGTTCCAACGCGATATCAAGAAGATTCTCGCCTATTCGACGGTCAGCCAGCTCGGCTACATGTTCGCCGGGGTCGGGGTGGCCGCCTACTCCGCCGGCATCTTCCACGTCTTCACCCACGCCTTCTTCAAGGCTCTGCTCTTTCTTGGGGCCGGCTCGGTGATCTATGCCCTGCACCATCAGCAGGATGTCTGGAAGATGGGCGGTCTCCAGGAAAAGATGCCGAAAACCTACCTCACCATGATGATCGGCGCCTTAGCTCTGTCCGGCTGTCCGCCCTTTTCCGGCTTTTTCAGCAAGGACGAGATCCTTTTCTCGGCTCTCGCCACCGGGCATACCGGCATCTGGATGGTCGGCGTGCTGGTGGCCGGCATGACCGCCTACTACACCTTCCGCATGATCTATCTGGTCTTCCACGGCGAGCCGCGCGATGCCAAGGCCTATGCCCATGCCCACTAACCCCCGGCGGTGATGACCCTGCCGTTGATGATTCTCGCCTTCGGTGCCCTCTTCGCCGGCTTTCTCAACCTGCCGGGCATTTTCGGCGGCAGCCTCAAGGTATCCCAGTGGCTCGCGCCGAGCCTTGCCGATCATCATCCCCATGTCTCCATCTGGCTGGAGCTGCTGGCTATTTTCTCCAGCATCCTCGCTTTTGCCATCGGCATCACTGTCGCCCACAAAAAATTCGGCCAGGGAGCGGTGGAGCCGGAATACAGCGGCTTTGCCAAATTCGCTGCCCACAAGTTCTATGTCGACGAACTGTACCACGCCATCTTCGTCAAACCCTACAAGGCCTTTGGCGGGGTCATCTCCCGTTTTCTCGAACCGAATGTCACCGACTGCCATGTGCGGTTGTGCGTTTGGCTGTACCAGAAAGCGGGCCACGCCTTCAAAGCCCTGCAGGTCGGCTATGTTCGTGTCTATGCCATATACATGGTCATCGGATTGAGCCTGATGAGCCTCTTTCTTTCGCAAACGATCAACTAGGGTAGGTGCGCGCATGTTTGAATACGCCCTTTCGTTCATGATTTTCCTGCCGATCCTGGCCGGGTTGATCCTCTTTGTGCTCCCCCTCGGCAACCAGGCCGCCCGCTCCATCGGCTTTGCGGTATCGCTGGCGGTGTTGTTTCTCGGCGTCGAGCTCTTTCTCGGCTTCGCCGGTGCCGGTGGTTTGGAGTTCGCTGAAAACCGCCCGTGGATCGAGTCGCTGGGCATTCGCTACAGCCTCGGCGTGGACGGCATCAGCCTCATGGTGCTCATGGCCGGAGCCATTCTCTTTCCCATGGTCTTCACTGTCTTCGCCACCCGCAACAAGGGCTTTTACGCTAATCTCCTCCTTACCCAGGGGGCGATGATCGGTGCAGTCTGCGCCATCGACATGGTGCTCTTCTATATCTTCTGGGAGATCATGCTGCTGCCGGTGTTCTTCATGATCGGCCTCTATGGTGGCCCGAAACGGCTCCCGGCGACTCTGAAAATCACCTTGTACACCATCTCCGGCTCCCTGCTGATGCTCGCCGCCCTGGTCTTCGTCGCCGTTTCCTATCACCAGCAGTTCGGCAAGTGGACCTTTGATATCCTCGAACTGAGCCGCCTGCAACTGGGCGGCGGCTATGCCGTGCTCGCCTTTCTCATGTTCATGGTGGCCTTCGCCATCAAGATTCCCCTCTTTCCCTTTCATACCTGGTTGCCGGACGCCTACTGCGAGGCGCCCTCGTCGACCACCTTCGTGCTTTCGGCAATCATGGCCAAGATCGGTGTCTATGGGGTGATTCGCTTTGTCGTCCCGATCTTCGAGCCGGAACTGGCTCGCTTTGCCGTGCTGCTGTCGCTGGCCGGGGTTGGCGGCATGATCTATTGCGGACTGGCCGCCATCGCGCAAAAGGATATGAAACGGATGCTCGCCTTCTCCTCGGCGTCGCATATGGGCATCATCGCCCTCGGCGTGTTCTGCCTCAATGTCCAGGCACTGACCGGAGCCCTCTATCAGATTGCCGCCCACGCCACCAGCACCGGAGTACTCTTTCTCTTCGTGGGATTGATGGAAGAGCGCATGCAAAGCAGGGACATCGCCGATTTCGGCGGCATCGCCTACCGGGCGCCGCTGTTTGCCACCTTTTTCGCCATCGCCATGCTGGCCTCGGTGGGATTGCCGGGAACAAGCGGCTTTATCGGCGAATTTCTCATCATCCTCGGGGCCATCAAGTTCAACTGGTTCATCGGCCTGCTCGCCGGTACCTCGCTGATCGTCGGGGTGTGCTACATGCTGTGGATGTTCCAGAGGGTTTTCTTTGAAAAACCAAAGGAGGGGGGCGAGCGCTTCGCCGATTTATCCGTGGTCGAGACCTTGACCTTTCTTCCCGTCATCCTGCTTATTCTCGGCATGGGTATCTTCCCCCAAGTTTTTATCAAGAAGATCGAGCCGACGGCGCAACTCTATATCGCCGCCGACACTGCGGTTGTCGCACAGCAGGCCGCGAGCGCCTTGCAGCCATTGGTCGTTGTCTCCGAACCACAGAACTAAGGCAGGGTATCCACTATGAATGATCTGCTCTCGTTTCTTCCCCTCCTCATCACCTGTTGCGGAGCTCTAGTCTTGATGCTGGTCGCCGCCTTCGAACGGCTGCGACCGGAAGGTGGTGCCTATCTCTCCATGCTCTTTTTGGGACTGGCCTTTCTCGCCCAACTCGTCACCGTCGGCGACCCGGCACGCATCATCTTCCGCGACCTCTTCAACGGCATGGCGGCAACCAGTCCCTTCACGGCCACAGCCGGCCTGATCATCCTCGCCTGCGCCTTGGCCACGACTATGGTGACCCACACCTATTTCAAGACCAACCCCTACAGCACCACCGAGTTCTACGCCGTGCTGCTCTTTGCCGTTTGCGGCATGCTGCTGCTCACCCTTTCCCACGAGCTGATTTCCGCCTTCATCGCCCTGGAGATCATGTCTCTCGCCATCTACATTCTCGTCGGCTTCAACCGTGACGACCTCAAGGCCGCCGAGGCGGTGCTCAAATACCTGATTCTCGGTGCCTTTGCCGGCGCCTTCTTTACCATGGGCACTGCCCTGCTTTACGGGGCGGTTGCCAGCACCAGATTCCTCGACATTGCCGTCTACTGCAGCGCCGGAGGCGCCGCCAGCCCGCTGATGATTGGCGGTATCTTTTTGATTCTGGTGGCCCTGCTCTTTAAAGCCGCCGCCTTCCCCTTCCATGCCTGGGTGGTCGATGTCTACGACGGGGCCGCTGTACCGGTTACCGGCTTTATGGCCACCGCCCTGAAAACGGCCATCTTTACCCTCTTTGCCAATCTCCTGGCGCAGAGCGCCGGCCTGCACCAGCAGTGGGTCACCTTTCTCTTTGCCGTTTCGGTCCTCACCATGTTCGGCGGCAACCTCATCGCCATCGGCCAGAACAACCTGAAACGGATGCTGGCTGCCTCCGGTATCGTTCATTCCGGATATTTGCTGATCGCCCTGATCGCCATCGACGCCGACCACTTTTCGGGAAGCATCATCGCCTACTACCTGGCGGCCTATGGCGCCGGCACCCTCGGTATCTTTGCCGCCCTCTCCTATCTCGGGGGCAGCGGCGAGCAGCGCATGACTTTCGATCAGTTCCGCGGTCTGGCCAAGGTGCGACCCCTTTCCGCCGCCGCCATCACCGTCTTTCTCCTTTCCATGGCCGGCATTCCCCCTACTGCCGGCTTCATGGCCAAGTTCTACGTCATCACCGGCGCCATTTCCGCTGGCCAAACCGTCCTTGCCGTACTCGGCATAATCAGCAGCATTCTCTCGATGTGGTACTACCTGCGATTGATCGTCAACATGTATTTTCATGAGGCGGAAGAGGGCTTTCATGGCGAAGAGCCGGGCTTGGCGGGGACCTGCACCGTGTTGCTGACGGTCTGCGTCTTTGCCATCGGCCTCTACCCCATCATTGTCTGAGCCGAAGAATGCGACGCACATCCTCTCGCCAGGTCCATTGCGTGGAACCGAACCAGGAGACATCCCGATGAAAGTAAAAGACATTCTCGCAGTAAAAGGCAGCCGTGTGGTTACCATTTCCAAGGAAACCGGGGTGATCGAGGCAATGTCGATCTTTTCTTCCAACCGCATCGGCTCGCTGTTGATTGTCGATGAGGCCAAGAATATCCTCGGCATCATCGGCGCCCGTGACGTGCTCATGGCGGTGGTCAATCATCCCGACACCATCAAGACGCTCAAGGTCGAGTCGATCATGACCACCAATCTCATCGTCGGCACCGAGGACGACAGCGTCGACTACATCCTCGCCGTCATGACCGAGAACCGTATCCGCCACGTGCCGATCATGCACGGCCGCGAACTCAAGGGGATGGTCTCCATCGGTGACGTGGTCAAGGCCCTGCTCACCGAAAAAGATGTGGAGAATCGCTACCTCAAGGACTATATGGCCGACAAGTATCCCGGCTGAACCCCGCCCCCATGGTTCGCCGCCACCGGCCTTGACACCTCAGCGGGTTTTGGTGAAAATATCAGGAAAGGGTTTTCTTTTGGTGCACATTGCTTAAGGTCACTGAATAAGTGTTCCCAGGCATAACCGACAAGCCCCACCAAGAGCGAGGCAAACCATGACCAACGACGAATTTTATCTTGCCCGCGGTAAACTGGGCAAAACCCAAAAACAGCTGGCTGAGCTTCTCGGCATCTCCATTCGCACCGTTCACAGCTATGAGCAGGGATGGCGTAACATTCCCGAACATACGGAAAAATATATCTATTTTCTGCTGATCAACCAGAAGGCCAAAAAAGAAGGGGTGACTCCCTGTTGGGAGAAGAAGAACTGCGGTCAGAAAGAACAGTGCCCGGCCTGGGAGTTCGACAGCGGCCATATGTGCTGGTATATCTGCGGCACCCTCTGTGACTGCACCAAGGACGTCTGCAAGCAGCACAAAATGTATTTGTGCAAGAAATGCGACATCTTCAAAGACCTGCTCAGATAGAAGCCGCCGCTTTGGTTGACATTTAGATTGTAAGTACGTATATAAGAAAATTAGTGCGGCCCTGGCCTGGAGGTATTACTTCTGCTGCTAAATTCGTCTTTACGCCAAAGAAGCTGCCGCCTCAAAGCGCTCGGTAATGAATGGAATCTGTGGCGACCGAGAAGATCGCTGCTCTTAACAACTTGCCTCAAGTCGAGGGAGGTAAAATCAATTCAGGAATGGAGAGAGAGATAAAGAAAGTACTTTTAGCGGTAGCGGTTACAGGCCTTACCCTTGGTGCGGCGAATGCATTCGCCGCGGCTCCCTATGTCAGCTTTGGTGGTGGTGTGGGTTTTCTTGCCGACTCTGATATCACCGGCAGAGGTGATGTTTTAACTGACAGCCAATTAACCTTTGATACCGGCTATGTCGTTCGCGGTGCCATCGGCGTTGCCTTGAGCAAATCCGTTCGCCTTGAGGTGGAAGGTTTTTATAACGAAAATGATGGTGACGATGCCAATGTCCATAACATTGTCGCAATCGAGAGTGACTCCATTACCTACTCTGCAATGGGGGCGATGTTTAACGGCTACTACGATATCAACTTTGGCAGTCCTTTCGTCCCCTACCTCTCTGCCGGAATTGGCTTTGCCAATTTAGAGATTGAACTGCTGGACAAGACTCGTGATGAGGACGCTCTCGCCTATGCCTTCGGTGTTGGTGCCACCTATGCCTTCAATCAATCCTTCGCTCTTGACATGGGCTACCGTTACTTTGCCACTGACGACGTCGATTTTGGTGATGTATCTGTAGATTATCAGGACCATCAGTTACTCTTTGGCGCAAAATTTTCTTTCTAATCTGACAAACTCGCCAATGCTTTCCGGAGAGACTGTTCCCTGCACCATCCTTGTCTCTCCGGAAAATTCTCTGCAACCCCTTTTTCAGCGTCCCGGCAAGGGTACTGAAAAAGGGGTTAATGTTTTCAGACGACATGTACTAACAGTATGTTAATCAAGTTGAACAAGGTCATTGAAACTGCAAGCCTGCAGCTTCTCGATGGCCTTGTCCACGTTGACTTGTCATCACCTTCACCGAAGCTATGGCCATTGCTGTTGAGAGCGCAAAGAAATAGCCCAGCAAGCCACGGCACCCCCAGGCTGCCCGTGGCTTAGGAAAAGACCGAAGCAGTCCGCGCCTGCACTTCAATCTTTGACTGGCTCGAAGTGGATACAAGGATCATCTTGATTGCAACTTAGAATTGCACTTTGTCACCAAAAGGAGACTGGTTATGAAAAAACGGTATGGCAAAGGAATGGCCCTGATGGCGGGAACTTCCCTCTTCCTCTCCCTCTCAAATCCAGCTTATGCAAGTGGTTCAGGAGATTTGGTGAATCTGCAGCAAGTGGTTAACAATCAGCAGCAGCAGCTTGATGCCCAGGCAACTGAAATTGCCGCGCTCAAGAAAGCCCTTGCCTCCCTGCTCAATCAGAGTGAGCAGAATAAGGCTCCCCTTGCCGCAACAGCTGACAAAAAGGACATCGAAAAGGTGCAGACCGAAACCATGGTCGTGTCGAAAAACCCCAAAGTTGACGTCTCCCTCTACGGGCAGGTCAATCGGGCCGGGCTCTGGGCGGACAATGGCGATAGCAGCAAAGTCTATTTCGTCGATAATAGTTTTTCTTCCAGTCGTATGGGTATCGATGCGGTCGCCAAGGCCACCGAAACCCTTAATGTCGGCGGAAAATTTGAATACGAAATTATTTCCAATAGTTCGCTTGAAGTAAACCAGGATGCGCAGGATACCTCAGCCTCCCTGAAAATCCGGCATGTCGACGCCTTCGTCGAGAGTAAAGCCTTAGGGAAGATCTCTCTCGGTCAAGGATCAACCGCCACCGATGGAACTGCCGAGCGAGACCTTTCCGGCACCACAGTGGTCGCCTACTCACAGGTCCAGGACCAAGCCGGTGGACAAAAATTGTATGACAGCACCACCGGCATTCTGTCAAGCTCACTCGTCAAGAGCTATATTGACAACATGGACGGACTCAGCCGGCGCGACAGAATCAGGTATGACACCCCAATCTTCGCCGGCTTTCAGCTGTCTGGGTCAGCGATAGAAAGCGGGGCGTACGACACTGCCCTGTCGTACAGCCGCAAATTCGGAGGTATAACCATTGCGGCCGCGGCCGGATATGCCAATTCCGGTGATCTGACCAAATGGGACGACCAGTATGACGGCTCTGCCTCCATTCTTTTGGAAAACGGACTCAACCTCACCTTTGCTTGTGGCATCCAGGAATATGATGCCGACGACCGTAATGATCCAAACTACTGGTATACCAAGCTGGGCTACAAGGTTAACCTGTTTACACCTGGAATCACGGCCTTTGCCGTTGATTACGGCATGTGGAATGATTTTGACCAGAACGACAACGAGGCCCAATCCATTGGCTTTGCCTTTGTGCAGGATATAGCCGACTGGGGTACTGAATTGTATATTGCCTACAGGCTCTACACACTGGACAGCGAGGCCGGTGACTTTGATGACGTCAACTCGGTTATGGGTGGCGCCAGAATCAAATTCTGAGCCGGGAGCCAAACATGCATTTACGGCCTTTACTCCTTGCACTTTGCCTGGCATCAATGCTCGGCGGCTGCGGTGGCCAGGAGTACGCTTACGAAGACGGCCGGGACGTGAAACAGGGTCCCGGCATTCTTTCAGGCAAGGATGGCGTTTTCACCCTTTACAGGAATGACCGTGACACCCAGGAGGAAAAACCGACGGCCGAAAAAGCAGCCAGCAAACCACAGGAATAGAAAGGATGTCATCTGTATCAGGGTAGACTGATGCCCTGGCGCTGGCTGGGAATACAGTGATCGTTTTTGACTCTCCGGTTGTTTTCCCAGCATTATAGATAATTGGAGAATCTGTCCCAATGGTTGTCCGGAACGTTTCCAGGG
>CAYSON010000133.1:0-8142 GCA_964432635.1 uncultured Desulfopila sp. | reverse complement strand
CTACATTTTCGGTCAGACCTTTCAGCTTGCGCTCACCTTGTTGGTCGCCTATGTTATGTTTTACATGGTATTTCCTGAAGTTACCGCCAGCTTATAACCATGGCGGAAAGGGCGACTCCTCTATCCCCCACCCGTTCCGGCGAGGCTTATGCATCGCCGGAACGGACCAAACAATGGCTTAAGCTGCTCGCCGGAGCGGCTGCCGTGCTGGCCTTCATTTTCGGCATCGGCTCACTGGCCGCCCTCCTTCCGGGGGCGGCCCACATGGCGCAGGTAATAGAGGAAAGAGATCTTCGCGCCACCGCCATCTTTTATACCGATTTCAAGGAGTCAGCCGAGGCATCGGAATATATCCACGACGCCCTTCGTTACCCACCAGGCCGAGAGCCGATGAAGTGATGCCGGGGCCTTCAGAGCGACTATGCTCATGCTGAAACCATACCAATTATGAGCGATGTGTTGAACAGGAATCGCGATTGCATTCTCCAGGAAGAGAGGAGCTTTGCGCGGGCGGTGGCGGTGTGCGCCGTCGACAAGCCGAAGACATCCTTCTGGTTGGTTGTCATCCCCATCCTCTTTCTCTACTATGGCTATCTCATCCAGAAATACAAAAAGAGCCTGGCGCGCTTTGCCGACGATTTCATGATCACCCGTAACCGGGCCATGGACATGGCGTGGGATGTGGTCACGGAAGGGGGCAAACCGGAGATAGAAAAAAACGAATGGTTCGGCACCATGCACGGTGATCTGCAGCGGCCATACAGCATCTGGCTGGTTGCCTTGATGGAGTATTATGCCTTTCTCCTTCAGGGGGAGGGGGCCTCTTTTGCGGATCTTGTCCGTGGTCGATATGCCAATCGTTCCGAATATCTCCACGCACTGAATCGCCTGAACAGCGCGGAGCGTGAGTTTTACGCCGCCCTCAAGCCGCAAATGAAGGCGATGGAGGGCGCGGCCGAGATCATCGCCGTGGTTGAGAAAACCTCGAGAGAGCTGCGGCGGGAAATGGCGGAACGGATCTTTCCCTGAAGGTGGTTGCGGTCGGCAATTGCTGGTGGCCTTGTAAAAAGAAGAGGCCACTTTTCGAGAGCTGACGGCGGCGAAAAGTGAACAGGCTTCTCTGGCGGCGATTCGCGTTTTGTCCGGTCGTGCTGCTTACTCGTCGAGGTAATTGAGAAGTAGTCCGGCGACATAGAGGCTGTCCGGGGCGATTTTCCCCAGGTCTACTTCGCGCTGCTTGTCCTTGTCGAGAGCCTTTCCGCTCTCAAGTTCGACGATGCGGACTCGTGGGCGATCAAGGCGATCACCCACGCCGGTGACCATGCCGATATGACCGTTGGACAGCTCGATATAGGTGCCGGGAGGATAGATACCGACATGGCGGATGAAGAGGGCCAGCGTGTTGCTCTCGAAGGCCCCTTGGTCGTTGATCATGATCGAGAAGGCCTGCTGTGGGGTCAAGGCCATCTTGTAAGGGCGAATGGCGGTGAGTGCCTCGAAGACGTCGATGATATGGAGGAGGTCAATAACCGGATTGACCTGAACCCAGGATGGTCGGGCCGGGTAGCCGCCGCCATCCCATCGTTGGTGATGGCCCCAGGAGGCGGCAATGTCGAGGGCGCTGGCGTCCTCTTGGGCGAGGAGCAGTTCCGCGCCGGTGCGCGGATGGTCCTGGATGAGTCTGAATTCTTCCTCGTCGAGGGCTGTGGTCTTATAGAGGATCTCTGAAGTTAACTTGCTTTTGCCGATATCGTGAAGAATGGCGGCGGTCGCCATCGCCAGGATATCTTCTTCGGGCCAGCCCAACTTCATCCCCATATAGACGGCGAGAGAACTCACCCTGACCGAATGTCCGACGGTGTAGCTGTCATAATCCGGGTAATGAATATATTGCATAACATCGGCAAAGTTGCTCTGGGTGAAACGCAGCATGAACTCACTGACCGAGCGGGCGCTGTCGATATCGAGTTGGCGATCGTAGGTGGCATCTCCATGGGCCCGATTGACCACGTCGAAGACGGCCTGGTAAACCAGAGATGGTGATTGGAGAAACTCGCCGGTCTCATCTCCCTCCCAAGCTTTCTTGCCGTCGGCAAGGCTCACTTGCGGCTGGTCGTTGTAATGCGCTGCCAGGGTGATGTTGTCGAGACCGTGTCGTTTAAAGAGCTCCCTGGCTTCGCCCAAGCTCCTCAACGGAGTCTTCAAGCGGTCGCTGAGTTCCATGAAGCGGTTCACCACCTCGCTGGTGACATTTGCCGAAAAGGAGATGCCGCCGCAGCGCAGCAATCCCATAAACGAGATGAGCTGGCGACCCACCACGGTGGGGCCGAAGAGGCGTTGCCCCTCAAAGACGAAGTGGTTGTCGACAATGCCGATGAAAAACTCATTGCGTTGATTGGCCGCAAAAAAATCCTTGAGGAGGCTGACAAAGATTGCGGCGTCGTTGTGGACTTTGGGGTGTCCGGCAAAGTAGAGGCGGCGATTGGCAATGCCTTTGCAAAGTAGGATGATGATATCGTTGACGGTGTTGTTCATATTGGCGAAATGATCAGCTCAGAGGCTTGCTTTTGAGACGTTGCAGGGCATGGGTTGCTGCCTGCCGGCATGGAGCCGGCCATTTGGGGATGACAATGAATTTTTTTTCTGAGATGATTTTTTCCAGCAATTTGCGGGTGCCTTCAACCTGCAATTGCGGCGTTACTTCTATGGTTTTTATCACCCAAGGGGCGCTTTTCGCCGTTTCTTCAAGGCCGGCGAGTCGCTCCACCACCAAGTTACCCGCCATTATCTGGAGCGCAACCGTAAGCTTTTGCCGCTGGGCGATATGCAGATAGGTGTAGAGAATTTGCTGGTGTTGCGGTTGGCTTGGATCGAGGAGTGGCGCCACTGCGGCGATGAGCCAATCCGGAGGTGCCGCCCTTAGTTCATCAAGCACTCGGTAGGCAATGGTTGTTCTCATCGAGGTCTCCAGCAAAACCGCATAGATCGGGTAGGCTTCCTTGAGTGCCGGATCGAAGATGTTTGCGACTATCTTTTTTTCCCTGATGGCATCGATTTCTTCCAGTTGCACCAAGCGATTGCGCATGGCCTGGCCCGGGATGGAGGCGGCCAGGCGAGCCAGCTCTTTAAAGACATGACCCTCTTTGGCGGTGCGACCCACTGCCAGCAGCTCGCTGATCAGCGTGGTCCAGTGCAGTTCGAGCGCCTCAGGAGGTAGCTGGCGGCAGAGCGCGATGAGAAAAGACTGGGATGAAAAGGTTGCCGAGCCACGCAGTTGCCGGGAGATAAAGGCGACCGTCTCTTCCAGCCTCTCATCCTGCGCGGTCTCGCTCAGGTGGAGGATACCTTTGATGAGGACATCGACCATCCGCGGTGAGAGCGATACAGCGAGAATATCGCGCAGGCTGCGCTGAAGTCCTTCGTCTACTTCAGCTTGCTGCGGGAATTGCAGCATCTGCAGGAGAATCGCCAGTTCGTGGCAACGATCAACCTGCCTGATGGTGATAGTGGAGTTTTCCGTCGAACCATGGTCGTGAACAAAGGTTTGTATTTCGCCAATGGTGATATCGGTGCCTTTGTCTTTGGCACGGAGACCCTTTTTTTCGTTCCCTTCGCCTGTCGCTGTCGATTTTTTGGTGAGTTGGCCGCGATTGAAGGCCGATACCAGGAGGTTGATGGTCTCCCGCGACTCCTGATCACTGAGTTCTTGTTGCAGGCCGTCGAAGATCGCCGACAAGGCATTGAGATCATTATGGGAAAATCCTTTCCCGGAGCCCTCGCTGAACTGAAAACCACTGCCGACGATCTTGGCCAACAGCTTGCGGACATCCTGCCAGCTGATGGCGGGCAGGCCCTTCAGTTTGATGGGCTGCGTCGCAAACCTTTGATCCATGGAATTGAGAAAGGCTCGACATTGCGAAATCTGCTTCTGGTCCAGCCCCTGCTCTTCCAGGGCCAGGAATACGGCATCAAGGTCGGCCTCGCCGTCGCTGCTGGCCACTTGGTGGCCGACCTCTTCGACGAGGAATTCCTGCTGAAAGACGCGGATGGTCGCGGGGAGATCAACAAACCTCGCCTTGGTGAACTGCTTGACACCTTGCAGTTGTGATCGATGCTGCAAGAGGGTCTTGATCATGTGCAGCAAGTCTTTGAGGGGGACTGCCCGATCTATTTCGACTCGGCCAATGCCAAGGTCCCGGAAAAGGGTTGCGACCTCGGCGAGAGCCGGGGTGTTTGCCTTAATTTCCTGGTTTTCCACCACGAGTGTGGTCCCCTTGAGTTCAATATTGGCCGATTTCGTCTCCTCGGCGATCTTTTGTAGATTGTGTTGGAAAATGTGGGCCGCTCGATCCAGAGCCGCATGTCCCTGGGGATAGTAGGTGCCTATTTTGATAATGCGGTGCAGGGATTCGACAAAATCAACGAGCACTTTCTGGGGCCGTGGCGGAGCGGCCTTGTCCGCTGGTTGTCGTGGCTCGCTCATCGATACACTCGTTGAAAAAAGTTCCTGCCCGGGAAGAGGTAAAGGCGCAAGGGGCAATCGGCTTGGACCTCTCTCGCTTTCACCCCGCC
This sequence comes from uncultured Desulfopila sp., assembly GCA_964432635.1. Classification (GTDB taxonomy): domain Bacteria; phylum Desulfobacterota; class Desulfobulbia; order Desulfobulbales; family Desulfocapsaceae; genus Desulforhopalus_A. The sequence goes on along the minus strand of CAYSON010000133.1, from coordinate 3,570 downwards.
TCAACCGATGCGACGCCATGGCAGAGGTACAGGGCATCATCCAACGGGGTGGCGAAACGCACAAACACCATGGCATCCGAAGGTTTGGCGACGGTACGGATGACGCCGATAACAGTCGCTTCCACTACCCTGCTCTCCCCGGAGGAAAGCAGCAGGGTGAGGGCGAGTCGGCTGTGCAGCAGCCTGCTGATCTTTTCCGAACGTTTTGCGGGAATGACATAGCTCAAACCGGCGGGCAATTTTTGGAGGATGGTGGCCTGTTCGCTAACTCCATGGGGTTTGGTAAGCCGAGTCTTCTCCTGTGCCAGGTCCGGCGAGGCGTCAAGTATTTTGAGCATGCCGGGAAGGATGTCGTGGGATGCGCAGTATCCGAGAATCTTGTCGGCAAACTGGGGATGATCGACATGTGTGTCGATAAGATTTTCCAGATTGTACACATGGGCGGTGAGATTTTTACCCGCATAAAGAGACAGGTTCCACGGTTCGCCGGATAAGAAGATGTCGCTGCCGATTAGCTCGCCGGCCCCCATCTCCTCGAAGTAGGCCTCCTCTCCGGATTTGTTTCTTGCCAGGCGGACCGTGCCTGAGTCAAAGAGGTGGAGCGAAGGCTGGAGGTTTCCTCGGGCGACGACCATCTCACCCGGCTGATAGGTGCGATACTTGAGAGAGCTGCGAAAGGTGGAGATCTCGTCGTCACTCATTATGGCATAGAGTTTTTTCCACACCTCGAGATGATGGGTCATCTCCTTGGTTTTTGGTAGATCCTCGACTTTTTTCAGGATGACGGGCTTGGCCGCCTGCGTCTTTTGTGCTTTCTGAGGCCTGGGCGTGGCGGAAGAGCTGTTCTTCTTGGAACTGATGATCGCCGCCATTTTTTCATGAAGGAGAAGATCGAATTCCTCTTCGGTGGCCACCGGGACAATGAAGAGATCAGTGGCCTTGAGGTCGGGCGATTTCTCTGCCGGCCGGGTTTCCCCATCTGCATCCTTGGACATCTTCAGCTCCAGGCTGATCAAGGCTTCCTGGGCGGCAAGCAGCGTCTTGTCCCCTTCATCGACCTGCTTCTTTTTTTGTTTAACGTAGTCCTTGACTGTTTTCAAGGTCCGCGGGGACGGTTCAAATTTGATCTTATTGAAGATGGTGAGGAGCAATTCGTCGCGGACGTGCACGGCGAATTGCTCGCGCTTTTCGAGGAGGTCGCAGAGGGCGTTACCGACTTCTCTTCCCCCCAAATTGCTCAGTTGTGCGACTACCTGCTGTTTCAGTTCATCGCTTATATACTCCAGAGCCTCGATCAGCCGATCCCGCATGTTGGTGCCGCCGAGTTTGGTGATGCAGCTCAGTATCTGCATCTGCACGCGGATATCCTTGTGGAAGAGGTGTGGGCGGACGATCTCGTAGAGGCTTTGGTCGCCCAGTCGGGAGATGATGATGACCACGTTCCTGATCACATACCAGGGCGGGTCCTGCTTGAGGCAATATTCGCAGATAGGTACCACCGCCTTGCCGGTCGCCGGGATAAACTCGATCAGGTTGAAACGTTTCTCTTTGTCCGTACAATCGATCAGGGTTTGGACCATGACCGCCGCCGCTTTGCTGCCGAAGTGCATCAGCAGGCACTGGGCGATATCGCGCCGATCTTCTTTTTTGTCGAGCAGTACGTCGACCAGTTTGCGGAGAAAGGCCTCATCGGCCAGGTCGGCATGAATCTGGCAAATGATTTTTCGAATGATTTCTGGCTTCTGAATGACTCCCTTCTGGATTTGGGAGAGAATAATGACGAGGTTTTCCGTTTGATACCAGAGCCCCAAGCGCAGCATGTTCTGGATCATCGTCTGCAACTGCAGACAGATGAAGTGGAAACCGGAGAGATATTCGGTCTCGCTCTGCAGCCAGTTGACCAAATGGAGCGAGACGACTTCAAGGAACTCCAAATAGTTATTCGACTTGAGGATTTTATCGGCAATGACCGAGAGGATGAACACCGCCCGTTCGCGCAAGTCCTTGTCGGTGGAGCGGGCGCTTTCGCCAATTTTATCAAGGATGTTGCGGATCGAGTCGGTGGATTTTTCCTGATACTCAGTTTGCAGATAGTCGATCAGGGCATCAACGAATTCGCTGTTATGGAGGATCTGAAAGCGGTGGTTGTCGAGTTCAGCAATGCCGCGCTGGAGCCTGAGCTGCCGGCGCTGACGTTCAGTGGAGGTCAGCAGGTTCTGAGTCGTGGCTATGGCCTTTTGTTGCCGTTTCTTGTCGTATCGAATTGCCATAAGGTGTTGATGGTCAAGGATTGTGAGAGGGGCAGGGGCTCGGTCTGTGGAGGAACCTCCGGAACATTCGTTACGCTATAACATTCATGGGCGTTCTCCTCGCCGCGGGGGGGCCGAAAGGGGCACAGGGCGGGGAGATACGCTTGCCAATTGACACCAGGTGAGATTTCTTCTTAAAGCTACCTAAAGCTACCTTGCCGCGACAGGTTTGGCAAGCACTCAGTGCGTTAGCCCTGACGACAATTTTTTGCCCGGCTTTTGAAGGCGGTTGATTTTCGGGTATCTCAATTTTTGCAACCGGTTATCGTGGTGTCCGTTGCGGCTTTAGTCCCGGGCGCAGGGCAGACGAGTCTCACGACACTCCCCTGATGGTTCTATCAAAAGGCAGGAGACGAAGTCAAGGAAGGGATTAATGTTTTCTTGGAGTTAAGCTGAAGTTGAAGAGATTGTCGCTCGGGGAGCAGTAGGGTAAGTAACACGGTCAGCATATTGCCGATCTGGAAACACGAAATTTCCATTATATCCTCGGAGTTAAAGAAGGTGATCATGTCTACTTCTGAGTCTATCCAGCATCGCCTGCAGTTTTGCCGCTTGCTGCCAATAATAAAATGCTTCCAGAGATGTTCTTCGTAACCGTTGTAGCCGTTCCCACGGACCATCAATGGTTAAGGTGCTGATTTCTGCAACAGTGGGGAGGGTTCGCCAGTATGTCAGTGAATCACTCTGGCCTTCGGAGAGAACCAACCGACTCAATAGGGCAGCCTTAGCGGCGGCGACCCTTGCTACATTCAGATTGAAGCGATAATTGATCAGATGTTCTGAGACTTTTCTCACCCCTTCGGCCATCTTCATGGCTTCGGGGGTGTTGGCAACACCTTTTAGGCTATGTCTTGAAAGATGAAGGGCGGCGTCAAGTGTGTCGTCCAGGGTCTGCACAGGGGTAAATCCTCCGCCTCGATAGTGGTTTTCCTGTTCGAAGACTTTGTGGTATACACGGCGGATGGCGGAAAGATCTTCAGCAATGTCAAATAACTCTCCCACGTCGAAAAGTTGTTTGATAATCTGCATCGTGTCGGCATCGCGCCCACCGGCTGGGGCAAAAGGGATGCCGATGGTTTTCGGGGCGAAGGCCGTTAATTTATCGGCCAGAAGGCTTTCGACCGTGGGAATGGTAACATGTACTTCCCGCTCTATTTCAAGGATTGCCGGAGCAATAGGCTTTTTGACAACCTCGTGCGGTACTTCGGATTCTTCAACAACATCAAGAAGGACAAACGGGGCGGGGTTGCCGGGGAGAATG
>CAYSON010000132.1:0-8183 GCA_964432635.1 uncultured Desulfopila sp. | reverse complement strand
CCGCCCCAAGTTTCAGCCCATGCTCCTCGTCGACCACCGAATCAAGCGAGGTGACGAAAATTACCGGGATGTTCTTGGTTCGATCGTTTTCCTTGAGCCGCTTGATCACCTCGTAGCCGCCGAGTTGGGGCATGATGACATCGAGGAGGATCAGGTCGGGGGGTGCCTCGCCGAAGGCATGCTGCAAGGCCTGCTCGCCGTCGCGAGCCAGCACCGGTCGGTATTCGTCGCGGAGCAGATCGGCCAAGACCTTGAGGTTCATCTTCTCGTCATCGACGATGAGTATCCTCGGTTTCTTTTTAGCGTCCATGGCCATTCCCCGCAGTTTGCCGCAAAAGTTCAAGCAGCGCCTTGGCCGCCTCCACCGCCCGTTCGTACTCGATGTCCTCGATGAATCCGGTCAGTTCCCGCAGAAACTCGGCGAAAGGAGTGTTCTCAAGCTGCCTGGCCACCGTCGCCAGCTGCTCCTCTGCCGCCAACTCGCCACGCTGCAGCAGGACGATCATCTCCAGTAAACCCTCCTCAATCTCCTCAAACTTGACAAGGACGGTGGCCGCCGGTGTCTCCGTGGCTGGGGCAAGCTCCTCCCGGAGCTCCGGCAATGACGACAGCGACGAGAGGATGCGGTCAAGGACGTGGATGAATTCGGTGAGACACTCCCCCGCCAACTCGCGCTCGTCGTTGCGTACCGCTTTTTCCAACTTCTCCGCCGCCCGCATCACCTCGAACGAGCCGATATAACTGGAGACCCCTTTGACGGTATGGGCCTTCTCGCCGATCTCCTCCCAGCGCCCTTCCCCGGCCCAATGGCGTAGCATAGTGGGCAGTGTGCCGAAGCTCTTACGGAAATCATAGAGCATCTTGACGAACAGCTCGTCTTTGTGGTTGAGCACTTTGAGCGCCTCAACCCGATCGATGCCGGGCAGCTCCGGAAGGGCGGCCAGCTCCCTGGGAAGCACAACTTTCGGCACCGGCGGCGACGACGGCAGGAATCCCGCCCGGTGGCGCAGCCAGCGCTTGAGCACCTTGTGCAGGGCAGGGCTGTCGATGGGCTTGGTGATATGATCGTTCATACCGGCGGCGAGGCTCTTTTCACGATCTCCGGTCATGGCGTGGGCGGTCATGGCGATGATCGGCAACTCGGCATAAGCGGCCTGGGCGCGGATGCGCCGCGTTGCCTCAAGACCGTCCATGACCGGCATCTGGATGTCCATGAACACCAAATCAAAACTCCTCCCCGCCAGGGTGTCGAGACACTCCTGACCGTTGCCGGCGACCACCACCTCCATGCCGGCGTCGGCGAGGAACTCGCAGGCCACCTCTTGGTTGATGTGGTTGTCATCGACGAGGAGAATGCGTGCCCCGGCGACCTCCGCCAGTTGCGTATCAACCGCCAGCTCCCCGACCAGAATCGGGGACGCCACCGACTCGACCCCGAGGATGTCGAGCAGCGATTCGTACATCACCGAGGCGTACACCGGCTTGAGCAGAAAGCCGTCGAGACCGACCTTCTCCGCCTCAACATAGGCATCTTCCCGGCCATTGGCGGTGACCATGAGCATCGCCGGAACCTTGGCCAAACGTACGTTGCTCTTGATCCTGCGGGCGGTCTCGATGCCGTCGAGGCCGGGCATGATCCAGTCGAGAAGGACCAGATCATAAGGCCGGCCCTCAGCAACCGCCTCCTCGAGGCGGGCGATAGCCGAAAAGCCGTCGACGGCGGTATCCACGGTTATCTTGAGGGAGTTGAGCATCGCCGCCAGGACCTCGCGGGCGGCGCCGTTGTCGTCGACAACCAGGGCGCGAATCCCGGAGAGGGCACTGTCCACCGTCCCCGCGGCCCGCGCTCGCTGTTGAGCCAGACGCAAGACCACAGTGAAGGTGAATTCGGTGCCGACCCCGGGTTTACTGGTCACAGAGATTCTGCCCCCCATCAGTTCGGTGAGCTGCTTGCAGATGGCCAGCCCCAGCCCGGTGCCCCCGTATTTGCGGGTAATCGAGTCATCGGCCTGGATAAAGGCGGTAAAGAGGCGAGCGATCTGCCCCTGCTCCAGGCCGATACCGCTGTCGCGCACGGTAAAGCGCAGCACCGCCTCGTCCTGGCGCAACTCCTCCGTGGCAACACTTATCACTACCTCGCCCTTTTCGGTGAACTTGATCGCGTTGCCGGCCAAGTTCATAAGGATTTGGCCAAGACGCAGGGAATCGCCGATGAGGTCGAGCGGCACCCCGGTCTCGATACGAAAGAGAAACTCCAGTCCCTTCTTCTCGGCCTGCATGCCGACCACATTGGCGATATGGCCGAGAATCTCTTCAAGATTGAAGGTTACTGCCTCAAGGTGCAGCTTGCCGGCATCTATTTTCGAGAAGTCGAGGATATCGTTGATCAGGCCGAGGAGGGTGCCTGCGGAGCTGAGCACCTTATCGACGTAGTTGAGCTGCTTGGCGTCGAGCCCGGTCTTTTTCAGCAGCGAGGCCATGCCGACGATGCCGTTCATCGGGGTGCGGATTTCGTGGCTCATGCGGGCGAGAAAGTCGCCGCGCGAGGCGTTGGCCGCCTCCGCCTGCTCCTTGGCGGCGATCAGCTCTTCTTCCATCTGCTTTTGCAGGGTCAGGTCCATGGCGGTGAACAGGTAACCAACCACCCGACCGATGGGGCTGAAAAGGCTGGTCACCGACAAACTCACCGGCAGATGCGACCCGTCCTTGCACACATAGGTCCACTCCTGGGCCCGGCTCTGCCTGCGCTTGACGAACTGGTCGAAAACCTCCATATTGTGGAGGCTGGTGCCGGGAATGCCACTGACCATCTCGCCGTAGCGGTCAAGCTCTGCAGGCAGGTGCAGGGAGAGAATATTGCGCTGGTTGATCATCTCGGCGGTCCTGTAGCCGAGGAGCGTTGAGGCACCCTCGCTGAACAGCTGAATGGTGCCGTCGAGGTAGGTGGCGATGATCGACAACTGGGTCGCGCCGTCGAGCACCGCCTGGCGTTCGGCATTGGCGCTTTGGAAGCGTTGCAACATCTGTTCGGTCTGTTCGAACTGTTTGACCACGAAGTCGGCGGTGATCGCCGCCGCCTCGCGTGCCACCTTGATCTCTCGGCGCAGCATGTCGATCTCTTGCTGCAGTTCTTCCCGCGTCTTTTCCCTCACCCGCTGCATTCGACCCCACTCTCGACAATGGCGAGGCAGAGCGCCGCCGCCCGTTCGATGGTTGCCACCGAGCACTGTCCTTCCAGTCCGACCAGAGCTACCTCCTCGGCCATCTCCCCTTCGCACACCTGCGGCAGGACGGCGAGCAGATAGGGCAGCCCGGCCTGGTGATCGAAATGGACCGCCGTGCCCTCGGCAAGAATCTCCTCACCACGCAGGATGACGATACTGTTGGCCGCGGCAAAACCCCGAACCTGATCGACAAAGACCACCCGCCCACCCTGCTCGAGCAGAGGCAGCAAATCGATTCCGGCCAGCCCCCCTTCCACCAGGTCCACCCCGGGGGGCAGGACCTGACGGCGCAAGTGGTCGTACACCAGCAATCCGGCCTGGTCTGCTTCTACCAGGCGGTTGCCGATACAGACAATGGCTTTGTTCACCGCCGCCCTCCTCGTCCAAGGCGGGTGCTTTTGCCCCTGGTGAGGCAATGCACGGCACAGACCAGACAGGGGTCAAAGGAGCGGATGACATGACCGGCCTGGACCGGGTTGCCGATATCCCCAAGCGGCGTGCCGATCAAGGCCTCCTCCCAAGCGCCGCGGCGTCCTTGCTCGTCGCGGGGCGAGCCGTTCCAGGCGGTCGGGGTGATCACCTGGTAAGACACGATCTTTTCGTCCTGGACCGTCACCCAATGGCCGAGGGCGCCGCGGGCTGCCTGCAGCAAACCGGCGCCGGCGCCGTCGGGAATGGCCCGCACCGATCGATAGAAACCGTCGTCGCGATAGGTCGCGGTCTCGCCGAGCCACTGCGCCATCGGCGCCAACAAAAAGGCGGGCCGCACTATGCGGGCCAGTTGCCGTACCATGACGTTTGGGCCCCCATTTGCCAAAAGATCGAGGAAAAGCGGATTGCCGGCCACCACCATCTCCGCCAAAGGGCCGGTTTCAACAACCTCGCCGTCGTACCGCGGCGCCTTGACCCAAGAATAGCACCGCCCACTCTGTCCCGAGGCGTAGGGTGTGGTGGTGCCGTCGTAGGGGTGCTTGGGCCCGCCGACCTGTTCGTACCAGGAATGGGAGACGTCCTCGCTGATCTGCTGGGGATCAAAGGGCGAGACCCTGCCGGCAACAGCGTAGCCGGCAGGCAGCAGACGACCATCCACACCGCGTACCGCTGTTTCTTCGGGGAGAGGCAGGTTGCCATAGGAGAGGAAGCGGTTGGGTCCGCGACCAAGGTGATGCAAACCGGCCTCGCGGCAGAAGCGAAGAAAAAAGCCCACCGTGCCATCGCGGTGTTCCGGCCGTTCCTCGAGCCAGGCCTCGAGCTCGGTGCAACTCGTGATCGCCTGCCAGCGGGCAACGCTGCAGCCGAGGATGGAGCGCTCGTACCAGGCCTGGAAACGTTCGATGATGAAACGTGATTGCAGGAGCTTGGCAACATCGGGAATGGCGGTTACCCCGCCGGGAACCATAAACGAGGTATGCGGCCACTGGCCACCGATGATGGCAATGACCTGCACCAAACGTTTACTCTCGCGAATCACCTCGACCACCGAGCGCCCAGCCAGGGGTTGAAAGCGGGCCTGGGCCTCGGCGGCGAGGGAGTGATCACCATAGGCCTTGGGGTTGGTGAAATCGACCATGAACATGAGGATCGATTGGCGCACGTCACTCTGCACCGTCTCGACCATCAGCGCCAGGTTGCGCAGGCGAAGGGCGTTGTCCGGCGGAGTAACCCCGGCGATACGGTCAAGGGCCATGACGGCGGCGGTAAGGTGAGTGATGGAGCAGATGCCGCAGATGCGCGGGGTCATCACCAGACCGTCGAGTGCGCCGCGCCCCTGCATCATCGTTTCGAAACCGCGATAAAGGGTGCCGACGCTATATGCCTCGCGTACCACCCCATCCTCCACCTCAACGTTGACCTCAAGGTCCCCCTCGGCGCGATTGATGGCAATGTTGATTTCCTTGGTTCGCTTTACCATGCCCTCCCCTTTATGGTCGTTTTCCCCTCGCTTCCGGGCGAAAGCGAGGGGAACGGTCTTTTTCCACCCACCAGGTGGGCGGAAAGGAACTCTTCTTTACACCTTTGATTTTCTGTTACGCAAATGCTCGGGGGCGGCGGCCGCCGCCATGCCCTTGTAGACCATATAGTGGGCGCGATTCACTCCCATCGGCAGCGACAGGGGAATGCCCTCGATGTTGGGGGTCTGGAAGAAGGGCGTCGTTCGGGGAAATTCAGGATCGGTGCAACCGAAACAGGGCACGCCCATACGGGTTTTCGAGGACTGCTGATTCCACAGCGACTTGTTGCACGGCCCTGGTACCAGGGGACCGGCGCAGCCCATGTGGAAAAAGAGGCAGCCCATCTCACCGAAATCGGATTCCTCTACCCGGTATTCGTGGTATTCGTTGCGGGTGCAGCCCTGGTGCACGGTGGTGCCGTACCATTCCAGCGGCCGCTGATACCGGTCGATCTCGAGCTCGACTCCCGCCACCACCGCCATCAGAGCTCCGGCGATAACATCGTGGTGGCAAGGGCAACCGGCAAGGTTGATCACCGGCTGCCCCGATCTGCTGAGAAAGTCCGACCCGAGAAAGCCGCCCCGCCGCTTCTTGACAAACTGCAGGCCGGTCGACTCGACGACATCGTCAACGCCGAAGCCACCAAAACAAGCACAGGTGCCGACCCCGATGACCGTTTCCGCCCGCGAGGCCAGGGCGTAGATCTGTTCTTTCTTGGGATGGCCGTCGCGGCTGTGAAACATGCCGGTACCGGCCGGGCCGCAAATCACCGAGCCTTCGAGTACGAAAATATCAAGGGGTTGGCTGTCGTTGTGGATGGCTTCAAGCAGTTCCTCGTGTTCTTGCGGAGAAATAGACGACAGCGAGGGATGCCAGAGCAAGGAAATACCCAAGGTTCGCAACAGACCAAGCAGATCAGGGCTCTCGCCGCTGAGAAAGGAGTAGGTGTCGCCGCCGCAACCACCTCCCTGAAACCAGTACAATGTCTTCACTCGGTCACCTCCCGCGGTCCTTCGCTTGCACATCACGGCCGTAGCCATTCCCATTGTTTATGTCAGCAGTATCGGGGAAACGGACAACAATGTCAACTGCCCGTCCCGCACAAAGAGGTACTTTTCCCATGCGATGCTCGCCCATTATTGATACATTGGCGGCAAGGTCAAGCGTCGGCACCCCTTTTTCAGCTGTGCACACCTCTTCCTTCCCCGCCCCATGAAGCATCCCCGCAAGGATTTCCAGATCTTCGTCAAACCGGCCGGCGCCCGCTGCAACCTGCGCTGCCACTATTGCTACTACCTGGACAAGGCGGAGATGTTCGCCGCAGTGGCAGCGCCGATTATGCCGGAGCAGCTCTTGGCGCGCTATATCGAGCACCATCTGCTCGCCTACCCCGGCAAAACGGTCCACTTTTCCTGGCACGGCGGCGAACCGACCCTGCTTGGTCTCGATTATTTCCGCCACATCGTCGAGCTCCAGCATCGCTATTGCCCCAGGGGCAAGGGGGTGGCCAACGGCATCCAAACCAACGGCACCCTGATCGATGAGGACTGGGCGGCCTTCTTCGCCGCACACCGCTTTACCGTGGGCCTGAGCCTCGACGGACCGCAGCCGCTGCACGACCGTTATCGCCAGAGTCCCGCCGGAGAGGGTTGCTTTCAGCGGGTGATGCGCGGCTATCACCTCCTGCAACAGCAGGGGGTGGCAGTGGAGGTGCTCTGTGTCCTCAACGACGACAACGTCATGTACCCCCTGCAGGTCTATCGCTTCTTCAAAGACATCGGGGTCCGGGCTCTGAGCTTTCTGCCCCTGGTGGAGGTGCTGCCGGAGGGTGGAGCAAGCCCCAGGTCGGTCCCGCCCGAGGCCTTCGGTGCCTTTTTATGTACCGTCTTCGACGAATGGAGGGACAAAGATATCGGCACCATCATGGTGCAGATCTTCGAGGAGGCCCTGCGCACCGCCTTCGGCCGGGAACATTCCCTCTGCCTCTTTCGCCCGACCTGCGGCGAGATTCCGGTGCTCGAACAAAACGGCGACCTCTACCCCTGCGACCACTTCGTCGAAGCGGAGCGGTGCCTCGGCAACCTTGCAGAAACCTCCCTCTCGGAACTGCTGCGCAGCCGGCGGCTGCTCGCCTTCGGCAAGGCCAAACGGTCCACCCTGCCCGGGGTGTGCCGTCAGTGCCCGGTCTATGACATGTGCGGCGGCGAATGCCCAAAAAACCGCATCGTCGACCTGCCCGGCGAGACCGTCAAGGGAAACTATCTCTGTGCCGGCTACAAGCTCTTTTTCAGCCATTGCCGGCCTCTGGTCAAAGAGGTTGCCCGACAATGGCAGCGAGAGCGAACCACCTCCGCAAAAGCGACGGCCATAAGCAGAAACCAGCCCTGCCCCTGCGACAGCGGCCGAAAATACAAGAACTGCTGTGGGCGGAAGGGCCTCAGCCTTTGAGCTTTCGGGTGAGAAAGTCGATGGTCCGTTGCCAGGCCAACTCCGCCGCCGCCTGATTATAGCGGGCCGGGTTGGTATCGTTGTTGAAAGCGTGCTGGGTGCCCGGATACATGTATAATTCATGATCGATACGGTGCTGCGCCAGGGCCTCCTTGAGGGCCGGAATACCCTGATTGATGCGCTCATCGAGTTCAGCATAATGGAGCAGCAGCGAGGCCTTGATCTTCACCACTTCTTCGATTGGCGGCTGCATGCCGTAGTAGGGAACGGCAGCGCTGATATCGGCGGAATGCACTGCCAGGTTGTTGGCGATGGCCCCACCCCAGCAAAAACCAACCACCCCGACCCTGCCGGTGGAATGAGGATGGGTCTTAAGGTAGGCGGCGGCGGCAGTGAAATTTTGCACCGTCCGGCCCATATCAAGGCCCTTGATCAAGGCGATGGCCTGCTCCTGATCGGCAGGCGTGCCGCCTTGCTGCGACAGGGCGTCGGGGGCGAGAGCGAGGAATCCGGCCAAGGCGAGACGCCGGGTGACATCCTCGATATGGGGATTGAGACC
>CAYSON010000131.1:0-8211 GCA_964432635.1 uncultured Desulfopila sp. | reverse complement strand
TCTTCTGCAGTTGTTCACTTGCCGCCTTGGTGCGGTTTAATGATGATGCGTCCGGCATTACCAAGGAGCCCAAGAAGTAGCCTTGGTCTTCGGCGGGGACAAAGGCGCCTGGAACCTTCTCCATGATGCCGCCGGCAGCAACCGCCAGACCAACCAACAGGCAAAGGGCAAGGGAAAGGCATTTGATGGCCTGCTGCACGCCTCGGCCATAATGCCCGGTGACTGCATCAAACCAGCGGTTGAAAGCGCCAAACAGCCAGCTTATGCCACGCTGCTCGGCCTTTGGTGTCTTGTGTTTCAGAAGCAGCGCACAAAGCGCCGGGGTCAGCGACAGGGCGACAAAGGCTGAGAGCAGAGTAGAGACGGCAACGGTCACCGCGAACTGTTGGTACATAGCTCCGGCCATGCCGCCAAGAAAAGCAACCGGGACAAATACCGCCGCCAGGATCAGGGCAATTGCCACGACAGGCCCGGACACTTCTTCCATCGCCTTCAAGGTTGCCTCACGGGTTGATAACCCCTGGGCCATAAGATGCTCAACCGCCTCGACGACAACAATGGCATCATCAACGACGATACCGATGGCAAGAACCATGGCAAACATGGTCAGGGTGTTGATGGTGAAGCCGAGCAGGACGAAGGCGGCAAAGGTTCCAACGAGAGAAACCGGCACCGCCAGCATTGGGATCAGGGTCGCACGCCAACTCTGCAAAAACAGAAACACCACCACCAGCACCAGAGCGAGGGCCTCAAAGAAGGTATGAGCGACCGACTCAAGGGATGCCCTGACAAAGACAGTGTTGTCGTGGACGACATCATACTTCAGATCCGGTGGGAAAGTTCTGGCGAGATCCTCAAGACGATCCATGAGCAGCTGCGAGGTTTCAATGGCGCTGGCGTCTGGGGTAAGATTGATGGAAAAGGCGGCGGCTGGTTTTCCGTTGAAGCGGCTGGCAAAGTTGTAGTCCTTGGCACCGAGCTCGACTCTGGCGATATCCTTGACCCTTATAAAGCTGCCATCGGGTAAGGCCCGGATAATAATGTCACCAAACTCTTCTGGTTCAGTCAAACGTCCCCTCACCTGGACGCTGTATTGGAACTGTTGATCGTCAGGTGCCGGCAGCTGACCGATCTGCCCAGCCGGTGCCTGGACGTTTTGTTCCTGGATGGCCTTGAATACATCGGTTGTCGTTAGTCCAAGAGTCGCCATACGGTTTGGATGCAGCCAAACCCGCATGCCGAATTCCGCCCCAAACAACTGCACATTGCCGACTCCTTTGACACGCTTGATAGCCTCGACGATGTTGATGGCAGCGTAGTTTGTCAGGAAAAGCTCGTCGTAGGTAGTCTCCGGCGAATGCAGGGCGATATACATCAAAGTGTCCGGCGTGGTCTTTTTGGTTGTTACGCCAATGGCCATGACATCGGCGGGAAGTTGGGCATTGGCCTGGGAAGCACGGTTTTGTACCTGCACCGCAGCGATATCGGGATCGACCTCGAGGTTGAAGGTGACATTCAGGCTGTATTGCCCGTTACCTGCCGAATTTGATGTCATATAGGCCATGCCCTCGACACCGTTCACCTGCGCCTCTATCGGCAGGGCAATTGCCTCTTCGACAACGCCGGTATTGGCACCAGGATAAAACGCCGACACCAGAATGGTCGGCAAGGTGATCTGCGGATATTGAGCAATCGGCAGGCTCAGGCCGGCAATGGTCCCGGCTAGCAGAAGAATGAGGGAGGTGACAATGGCAAAAACCGGTCGGTTGATGAAAAACTTCGCCATAATGCCTCCGCTATTTGCCGGCTGCCGGCATGTCAACAGGGACCGGAGTAACAGTCATACCGGACCGAGCCTTCTGGATACCTTCGACGACTATCCGTTCACCACCCTCAAGACCTGACTTGACCAGCCACAAAGCTCCTATGCGGGACCCCAGGGTGACTGGGCGCATTTCTGCTTTGTTGCCAGCACCTATGACTGTAACAAAGTATTTGCCAAGCGTCTCTGTCACCGACTTCTGAGGTATCAGGATAGCGGCCTCGATTTCGTCACCGTAGACACGGACCCGGCTGTTCATTCCGGGGCGAAGGAGGTCCTTGGGATTGGCGAAGATAGCGCGCAGGGTCAAGGTACCGGTTGTCGGGTTGACTGTTGGGTCGATATAATCAATACGACCCTTTTCAGGATAGATTTCTCCGTCGGCGAGGATCAGGTCTACTAACGTTTCGGCGACTGCATGACCTGCCTGCCTGGGAATTTCCTTGCGCTTGGAGTACGCCAGATATTCATCCTCGGAGACACTGAAATAGACCACCACAGGATCGAGGGTTGATACATTTGCCAAGATGGTCTGGCCTGCCGATACCAAGGTGCCTACCTCTATTTTTTGCAAACCGACACGTCCGGCAAGTGGCGAGCGAACCCGGGTGTAATCAAGATCGAGTTGCGCCCGTTCTACCGCCGCTTTCTTGCTTGCAACCACCGCCTCTTCCTGGGCAGCCTGGGCAACTGTTTGATCATAAACTTGACGAGGAATGGCGTTATCCGGCAACAGTGGCTTGTAACGTTCGACATCCTGCTGCACCCGACTGAGCCCAGCTCTGGCTTGGGCTAGACCGGCCTGAGCATTGGTCAGTGCCGCTTGATAAGGATCGGCATCGATGATAAAAAGCAGGTCGCCCTCTTTGACTTTTTGGCCCGGCTTGAACTTGAGCTCATTGAGAGTGCCTGTCACCCGGGCACGTAACTCGACTTCCCGAAAGGCACGGATCTCGCCGATGATATCAAGAGAAACTCTGGTTGGTTGGGTGCTGACCTGCATGACAGTCACCTCTGGCCCTGTCGGAGCTGCTGCTTCCACGCTTACAGCAATTTTTCCGGTTACCAGAAGGAACAAGAGCAAAAAACAAGGTGTGAGGATGAAAGAAGCTTGGGTCAGTGTCGTCTTCATAGGAACTCCTGATGGTATCATGCCGAACCGGTCATGTCCTGGGACAAGTCTGGAAATCTGTCGTGCTGTTGTCATCTTGGTATTGATAGGCATTGATTCTGAACATAAAAAGGATGCGATCCGCGACATTCAAGCATACATCGAAATAGTTTATATTCGTCAGCGTAAACAGAGAAGGCTGGGATATCTGTGACCAACAGCTTACGAACAAGAGTATCAAGAGGATCATCGTTGCCCGACAGCTTCTAGTCCCGCAGATAAACTACCCACTCCGCTACAATTGTTCAGGCATCATCCTCCCGCGGAAAAGATTTCCGTCACATTGCTGATGCACATCAAGTACCGTGGGAACCTTGACACCCTGTACTTTTATGGCTGAAACGGCAAGCCGCCGACATGCCGGGGTAACACCCTGCCCTACTCTGGGATACCCTTGAAAAGAGACCTTTCAACCACTTCTTCTATAACAACATCAATGTGTCGAATTTTCAAAGCCTCTTCAATGTTTTTTTCATCATATGTCTTCCAGAGGTAGATGGTATGTCGGAAATTTTCGGAGACAACCGATTCGAGTGAATCAAAAAAAGAATCCCTGAAAATCAATGCGGTCAACTGCCTGTTCGCACATGAACGAGCAAAGGATGGCTTGTCTTGTCGCTCCTCGAGATTGGAAAAACCGTACAGATCAAAATTCCCCGGTTGAGCGCAAGCATTAAAAGGCATAAATTCTTGATAGGTTATGGTCGTTTCTGCCGCCTGCATGGCCATGGATGAAAGATCGCAAAGCGTCGGGTGTTTGCTGCACGATTCTGTGACATCGTCTCCGATGGTAAAATCCACTGTAAAAGCAATGTCGGGAAAGCGTTGCCTTAATGCCTCGAGGATTGCCGTGAAACCGATAAAGGAGCCTCGTAAGTTCCAATGCGTATCGGTTTTGTAGAAGAGATCTTTGTCGCCTTTGGCCGCTCGTAATGGCCGACTGAGGTCAAGCAGGTACGGCAAGGGGGCTGTTTCTAAAAAGGCGGTTAGTTGTTCAAAACGACTAGTTCCTTTCGAAGGGGCAATATTCTTCGGAAAGAATTCTGGATAGATGTTCTGCTTTTCAGGAGGAACCACCAGGAGGTATTCGATCCCCCTCTGCCTGCACCACAAGGCCCTCCGCTGACGCTCGGCAACCCAGGATTGCAATTGATTTTCACTCAGTTTGAGTTGCCCTGTATAATCTTCTATCTGTGCTTCGGCAGCATAGAAGTACCAGCCATCCCTTCCGAGAAGTACATTCGATTCCTTTCCAAATTTTCCGAAGCGTTTTTTCATCTCCCGATGATAACGATTGATAAGATATTCCCGGTAACCAAAATGGTCACTGAGATATGTCTCAAGCCCGGAAAAAAATCCTGGAATTTGTAGGAGCGATCGAGGGGCATCTGGGCGTACTGCCAACTTTCGCTTTTCTGCTTTGGACCAGTCGGCCGCCGGGGAGAAGATCATTTTTGCGGACGGCATACAAATGATGAGGATAAACAGTACGGTCAGCGTTTTGTGGTAATGGGACTGCAGGGCCGTAATGCTCATGTCCTTCTTAAAACCTTAAATAAATGAAAGGATTATAGACTTGAGCCGCCAAACTGATGAACGAGAAATAGCTCAGAGTTCCCCAAAAAATTACCTGCAGGAGATAGCTTGCCGCCACAAAGCAGGTTTGCAGGCGTATCGGGGTCGAGACCAGATAGCCTTGGAATCTCTGGAGGGTCGGATATATCGGAAATGAGAACATGACTGCCAGAATCAATACGGTGACGATCTGGTTGTCGATGAGTTTTGCCAATGAATACGATTGAGTTTCATCGATTGTGGCACCGAACATGACCAGAAGATAGTCAATGGCTCCCGCAAGGGTCTCGCTACGAAAGAGAACCCAGCCGATCATTACCAGACCGAAAGTCGTCAGACATTGCACCGGAACCCAAAGTCGCTTGTTAAGTTCACCGATCCAACTTCGTTCAAGGATGAGAAACAGACCGTGGTATAAACCCCAGGCGACAAATGTCCAGTTGGCGCCGTGCCACAAACCGCAAAGCACAAAAACGACAAGAAGATTGGCGGCGGTACGTCCTTTACCGCGCTTGCTGCCGCCTAATGGGATGTACAGATAGTCTTTGAGCCAGGAGGAGAGAGTCATATGCCAACGTTGCCAGAAGTCCCGGAAAGATCGAGAAATATAAGGATAATTGAAATTTTCCGGAAAGGTAAAGCCGAACATCTTGCCAAGACCGATAGCCATGTCGGAGTAGCCGGAAAAATCAAAATAAATCTGCAAGGTGTAACAGAGGGCACCGAGCCAGGCGACCTCCGGGGACAGTTCATGTGCTTTGAGGGCGAAGATTTGATCGGCGACAAGTGCCAGAGGATTGGCGATGAGCACTTTTTTGGCAAGGCCAAAAAGAAAACGTTGCACGCCGCCTGCAAATGCGCAGAAACTCATTTCTCGCCGCACCAGATCCTCGGCAAAATCCCTGTAACGTTGGATGGGACCAGCCATTATTTGTGGAAAAATGGCGATATAGAGACTGAGGTTGAGCAGGCTGCGCTGTGGTTCGGCCTTGCCCCGAAAGACGTCAATGAGATATGATATCGCTTTGAAGGTGAAAAAAGAAATGCCGATAGGCAGATGAACCGGCTCAAGGATGACTGGCGACACTCCAACGGCGCTGAAAATACCGTTGACATTAGCCGTGATAAAGGTCGCATATTTACACGATCCGAGCAGTATTCCGTTGACACCGATACCGCCGGCAACTATCCATCGACCCGATGTCTTGCCGGAGTGTTTTATCAGCAGAAGTCCGCAAAGATAGTTCATTAAGATTGAGGCTAGAATGACCAGCAGGTAGACCCCTTCACCCCAGGCATAAAAGAACAAGCTTGCGGCAAGAAGAACGACATTACGCATTCTTCTCCCGGCAAGCAGGTATATGCCGAGAACCAGCGGGAGAAAGAAGAAAATGAAGGTTACCGATGAGAAAATCACAAAAATTATGATCCCATGCCGCAAGACAATGACACTTCTGATGGATGTGCTGCTGGATTTCCTGCCGACTAGGTGCTGCTGGTGAGGTGATGGCACTTCACTTGAAAAGGTGTGTGACGATATGCACTCAATCAAATAAGCACACAGTGCATCTCCTCGCCGCAGAGCGCGCTTGATTACATATCGAGAAGACGTATATACGCCTATATTTGTATACCTACAGAGCCGGCATGGAAATCGACATTACAAACAAAAAAAGGACTTGCAGTCATCGACCGCAAGTCCTTGATTTTATTGGTACACCAGGACGGATTCGAACCGCCGACCCCCTGATTCGTAGTCAGATACTCTATCCAGCTGAGCTACTGGTGCTTTGGAGTGAGCTTTATACCTCAGATCCTCGTCCAACTCAAGCCTGTTTTTTTTCCTTGGACTCTTTTTCACCCTTGTGAAACGCCAGTTCATGATCCATTGCCTTCATCTCCGGGCGCGTTTGA
Organism: uncultured Desulfopila sp.; assembly: GCA_964432635.1. Classification (GTDB taxonomy): domain Bacteria; phylum Desulfobacterota; class Desulfobulbia; order Desulfobulbales; family Desulfocapsaceae; genus Desulforhopalus_A. The sequence goes on along the minus strand of CAYSON010000131.1, from coordinate 1,729 downwards.
ATAATCACCTCTACCTCATAGCGCTTTTCCATCTCGTGCAACTCCGAACGCTTGTTGTTGAGGAGATACGAAGCCACCTCGAGAGGGAAATGGGCTTCGATCCGCTCCACTCCCTTGCGGCTAGCACCAGTCTGAATACGTCGCAGATAAAACAGGGCGAGCATTTCCACAGACTTCACTGTCCCGCGGCCCTTGCAATGCTCGCAGCGCCTATAGTTACCAGCCTCTATCGGTGCTCCAAGCTTTTGCCGAGAGATCTGCATCAAACCAAATTTGGAAATGCGGCTAAAATCGACCTTGGCTTTATCCCGTCTCATCGACTCCTTGACCTTTTTTTCCACGGCCATGATGTGCTTGCGATTGCGCATGTCGATAAAATCGACGACGATCAGCCCACCGAGGTCGCGAAGCCGCAGCTGACGAGCCAGCTCTACTGCTGCCTCCATGTTCGCCTGAAAAATGGAGGCCTCGAAATTCTTACCCTTTGAGGTCGATCCGGAGTTGACGTCGATGGCAACCAAGGCCTCTGTTGGATTGATGACGATGGAGCCACCGGAAGGGAGCGGTACTTGCGGCTGATAGATGGATTCTATCTGATCTTCGACACTGTACTGATTGAAAATCGGCCGCGCCCCCTGGTGCAAGCGGACCTTTACCCCTTTCTGTTGTTCGGGCAGCATCTCGATGAATTTCTTCACCTGTTCCAGAGCGGTGCGATCGTCAACGAGGATTTCCTCTATGGACGGATCAAAGTGTTCCCGTAGAAACCGCAAGACGCTTTCCTGATCCTCATAGACCGGACCGACGCCTTTCATGTCCTGGCCCTTGCACTTGATTTCCTCCCAAAGGGAGAGGAGGTATTTGACATCCCGGGAAAGCAACTCCTCGGTGATATCAACGCTTGCGGTACGCACGATCCAACCGATTCCTTCGGGCAGGTTGATCGCATTCATCCCCTCGCGAAGCTGCGACCGCCGCTCCTCTCCGGATATCTTGCGCGAAATCCCGGACGAATCGGAACCCGGCATCAATACCACGCAACGCCCCGGGATCGACAAGTAGGTGGTCATGTTGGCGCCTTTTTTGCCAACCTCTTCTTTGACCACCTGGGCCAGCACCTCCTGCCCCTTCTCCACAACATCGACAATACCGATCTTCTTCCACTGTTGCGTCTCGATCAAGTGACGCACCTCGGCGCTGACATCCTGCTTGTAATACTCAGGATGGATCTCACTAAACGGCAGAAACCCATTCTTCTCGGTTCCGTAATCGATAAACGCCGCCTGCAGACTAGGTTCTATAGCAACGATTCGCGCTTTGTATATGTTATTCTTGGTTTGGGTTCGCGCGATGCTCGAAACATGGATAGATTCGAGCTTGCCATCCTCAAGGAGGGCCAGACGACACTCTTCCGGCTCCTCGGCGTTAATCAAGAGCTTGCAAACCCTCTTGATCGCTTCGGTGGCAGGCTCCTCCTCGTCCGCTTCATCCTCGGCAAAATAATCATCGTCGTCGTAGGAAACCGGCGCCTCGTCATCACCGTCATAAACCGCCATCGCTTTACGCTGACGATCAAATTCGACCGACTCGTCGTCCAGCACGGCCTCCTCGACAGGGGCATTCTCGGCAATTTCCATCCCTTTGCCTTTTTTGCCCCGTCTGCCCCGACGACCACGATTGCTTTTAGCCTTTCGCTGCTCGATCGGTTTCGCCTCTTCCGCCCCCCCCT
>CAYSON010000130.1:0-8212 GCA_964432635.1 uncultured Desulfopila sp. | reverse complement strand
CAGTCGGCAGCTTGTAATACGCCGTGATATTTGCTGCGATCACCTCGACGGCAAGTGTCGGCACCTCCCCCAACGGAACCACTCCGATCAGTTCTTTCATGCCGGTTTTTTCAAGTCGCTCCGTTTTATAATCTTATGGAGGCTCACGCGGTTGATACCAAGAATTTCCGCCGACTGGGTAATCTGCCAGTTCTGTTCCTCAAGTACCTTGAGAATATGCGCTTCCTGTACCTCCTTTAATGTCCGGGGCGTGGATGGGGTCACATGCCCCGGCCTAAGAAATGAAAAATCCTCGACACCTAGTGTTCGGGATTTACTCAGAACAACGGCTCGTTCTACGACATTTTTCAGTTCCCTGACGTTTCCCGGCCAATCATAGGAGGTTAACAGAGAAATGGCATCCGATTTTATCCTGTCCACATGCTTGGTGGTTTCATGGCTGTACTTTTCCATGAAATGATCGACAAGAAGGGGAATATCACCCTTTCGTTCGCGCAGGGAAGGGAGGTGAACGCGGATGACATTTATACGATAGTAGAAGTCTTCCCTGAACGATCCCTCCTGAACGCCCTTTTCAAGGTCCTTTCGAGTAGCGGAAATCAGTCGGAAGTCGACCTCGACTGGGGTTTTGCTGCCGACACTGAACATTTTCTTATCATCCAGGACCCGGAGCAGGTCCACCTGCATTTTTGCGCTGATATCGCCGATTTCATCGAGAAAGAGGGTGCCACCGGAAACCACTTCCAGAAAACCCCTTCTGGAATGTTCTGCCCCGGTGAAAGCCCCTTTTTTATGGCCGAACAATTCGCTTTCCATGAGTGCATCGGGCAAGGCACCGCAGTTGATGGCAACAAAGGGAAGCTGGGCCCTGAGGCTTTTGGCGTGGATGGCCTTTGCCACCAGTTCCTTGCCGGTGCCGGTTTCCCCGGTGACCAGTATGGAGGCATCGCTCTGGGCCACCTCAAGGATTAAGGAATAGAGTTTTTCCATGGCCGGGGACTGGCCGATGATGTTGTCAAACTGGGTGATCTGATCCAGGCATCCCTTGACATAATGATAGTCGGAGGTGATTTTCTGCTGGTTTAAAATTTTCTCCATCACCAAGGAGAGCTGGTCCGGCTTAAACGGCTTCAGCAGGTAGTCGCTGGCACCGGCACGCATAGCTCTAGCCGCGCTTTCGATGGAACCGTGCGCGGTAATAATGACCACTAGGGTGTCCGGGTATTCTTTCTTCACCCTTTCAAGCAGTTCAAGGCCGCCCATCCCCGGCATTTTGATATCCACAAACAAGAGATGAAACGGCTTGTGCTCCATCTTTTCCAAGGCCTCAGCCCCGGAAGCTGCCGTATCTATTTCATGTCCGTATTTTCTAAACCAGTACAAAAGAGATTCCCGGACAATCAGCTCGTCGTCGACAATCATCAGTCGCAATTTAGGTTCCATGCTCTCCCCCTCAAGGATTCGAGTCATTGTAAGCAATCACGGGAAAGGTCAGTGTAAAGGTGGTGCCTTCCCCCTCTCGGCTGTCGACCTCTATGGTCCCACGGTGATTTTTCACCACCCCGTAGACAATGGACAGTCCCAACCCTGTGTTTTTACCGAAATCTTTGGTGGTGAAGAAAGGATCGAAGAGGTTGTTCCTTATTTTTTCCGGGATGCCATACCCGGTGTCCCGGATTTTAAACCAGGCCTTGTCCGCTGTTTCATCCATCCCAGATGTCACCCACAGTTCCCCCCCCTCCGGCATGGAATCGACGGCGTTGAATATCAAATTCAAAAAGCATTGTTGCAGCTGGTTGATATCCCCCACAATCATGAGCGGGGCAGGGTACTGCTCGAGCGTCAGGTTGATATTTCCGAGTTTTATCTTGTGGCGGGTCAGGGAAAGCGCAGCATCCAGGGCCTTGTTTACATCGACCTGGGTATGCTCCACGCCCGATTCCCGGGCGAAAGAGAGTAGTCCGGAGACGATACCCCCCACTCGCTCCAACTCCGAAGACATCAGCCGCAGGTGACCTTTGAATTCCTCCAGGGATTGCTCTGTCGGGGGACCGGCGGTCAAAATATCCTGCATATACCCGCAAAAGGTCAAAAGGCCCTGGATAGGGTTGTTGATTTCATGGGCAACGCTTGCCGCCAGCTTGCCGAGCGACATCATCCGATCTTCCTGGATCATCTTCTGGATATTAGACTCGAACTCCTTGGTTTTCTCGATCCAGCGGTCGGAAAATTCAGTGGTGACATCCCGCCAGAATTCGATCACTTGGGTGACCTCACCGGCATCATTCTTGACCGGATAGGTGCTCAGGTTGCAGTACATCCGCTGGCCATCTGGACCCGGATGATCATGGATGACATGGACATTATCGCCGGTCCTCAGGGTTTCAAGCATGGGGCACTTCACCCCGGGGAAGGCACTCGAACAGGGGGTGTTGAGTCCGTGGGAAATTTCATAGCAATGGGCGCCGATGACGGTATCCTTGGACTTTTTCACCCTGTTGAGATAGGCCTGATTGGCATAGACTATGGTGAAATCGATATTGATAAAGACAATGCCGGCCGTGCTCTGCTGAATCATTAAATCGGAAAAGGTTCTCTCGGTGTTGAGCTTATGTTCGGTTGATAGCAGCCATTGGCTTACTACATGCACGAAGCTGCGTACGATCCTTTTGTTTTTAAATTCCAGGACACCGAGGCCATTGGGCCGTAAACGGATGATTTCAAGGAGCACATCCAACTCGCCGGTCAGTTCTATAACACCATCAAGCTGGTCGATATTTAGCAGGTCGAGGAGATTGGCGGTGGTATATATCCCCATCTGCTCGGCAAGCAGCATACCCTGTGCATGGGGATTCTTATCGCACACCCCCAGTACGTTGATGTTAAAAAGAGGAGAGGGATTGTCCTGGATCAGGTTGAGGAAAAAACGGCAGTCCCGACCGCCGCCCACCATGGCAATATTGATGGAAAACCTGTTATGCGATCCGCGCTTCGGTATTTCGTTTTTTGTTCTCATCCTCATCCAACGCTCCTTCCGGCTGGTCCTGAGGTTATACGGCACCCCCAGGAGCACACGGTAATTTTATCCGATAGATTGCTGACCCATAAGGATGTGGCGACGGAACAGTCCTGTGATCTTCTGTCGCAAAAGGGAGAGTGACGCCAATTCTGGACCCACTGCCGATGGCGCTGGTGAGGTCGAGTGTGCCACCTATTTGCAAAACCTCATCCCGGGCAATGCTCACCCCCATATCGAATTCTCGCACCGCTTCTCCATCTTGACCACGGAAAAACAGCGGAAGGACATGCCGCACATCTTCGGTGCAAATGTGTAAAGAGGATCAGAGTCAACTTGAGACGGCTCAGTATCACCTATCAGTATAGCATGGGGTTTTTCAAAAAGGAAATACGGAGCTATAATGCGACTCTGACCTCAGTTCTGACCTATTTTCCCCGAACGCCTCTCCATGGTTATCGGCATTATTGCCGGAATCATGCCTGCCCGTCAGGCGGCGCGGCTTGATCCTGTCGAGGCGCTGCGGTCGGAGTAAGGGTGCGGAGAGAGTCTTTTGTTGCTGCAAGTAGAGTAGTCTCGGCCAACTGGGCGCAGTGGAGATGGCTGTCGGGCAACTGGCCGACCTGTTCCATGATGGTTATCATGGTGATCCTTTTTATCTCGCAGATTCGCTGATTGCGTGCCAACATGGCCGCCGCCTCGACGCACATTTTGCTGACTGAACAACCATTGGTCCAGGCGGAGCTGTTGCACACCCTGCCATCCTTGAACTGCAGGGAAATTTCCATGGTATCGCCACAGTTGCCGGTGATTCTGGCATGGCCATCCGGATTGTCCATTGGTTTATTATTAAGATAATAAAAGCCGAACCAGCAGAGGGCGAGAAATAAAAGGACGGCGAAGGCGAAGAGAGTGTTGATCATTTCTTCATTGGTATCAATGCGTTAGTACCATCATCTTGTCCTGAAGAACCATGCCTTGGCCAAGGAACCCCGGTCGATACCAGCGCAGCCCTCGGGTATCTCAATGAGGGCGTTGGCGGTTGCCATGGCCTCAAACCTGCGCATTCCATTAAGAGGCTCTGCGTAAAGCGAGCCGTCCTTGGAGTCCACTTTGCTGTAGACCAGCTGGGTCCAGTCTTTTTGCCCGGTCAGTTTCTCGGTGACAAAGACTTGCTCTTTCCTGGGCAGGCAATTGACAAAGCCCATGAGCCGGCGAATTCCTGACAGGGCGAGGAGGAACATGGCTACATGGTTTGAAGGCGGGCCGCCCGGCAGGTTAAAGACGATGGCCTCGCCAACCCGACCCATGCAGGCCCCTTTGCCCGGGCCAATTCGCACGCGGCTGAAGAGCGGCACCATGCCTATCTGCTCCATCGCCCGGAGGGTGAGGTCCTTGTCTCCATCAAGCACGCCGCCGCAGGTTATCAGGACGTCAACCTGCGGAGTAATCCGCTGAAAGTGTTCATGCAGCTTGGCGAGGTTGTCACGCAAGAGCACCGTCGACGCCTTTATTCCCAAGGTCTGCAGGTCAGCCGCTGCTGTTACCATGTTGCTGGCCGCCACCTTGCCCTCGGCAAGAGGGTCGCCCGGCAGGACGAGTTCGCTGCCCGTTGCGGCAATGGCGACCTTGGGCAGGGGATGGCAGAGAACTTCCGCCAACCCGGCTGCCGCCAGCAGGCCAAGGTGCGTCGGGCCGAGAATATCGCCTTTGGTTACAACCCGTTGGCCTCGGGTGATGTCGCTGCTTTTGCGGAGAATATTCAAACCGGATCGGGCATCGGCCTTGATAATTACCATTTCTCCGGAAACCTCGGCAAATTCAGAAGACAACACCGACGTCGCCCCGTGCGGAATAGGTGCACCGGTCATGATGCGAACCGCAGTTCCGCGGGTGACGCGCACCCTTTGGCAATCGTCACCGGCAACCAGGGAGCCGCTTACGACAAGAGTTACCGGGTGGCTTGGCGATGCCTCGGCAATGTCGGAAGAAACAACCGCAAAACCGTCTTTCAGCGAGGAGTCAACCGTCGGACAATTGGCGGCGGCATGGACATCTTCCGCGCATGCCAGGCCAAGGGCGCGATCAAGAGGAACAACAACAGGCTGAAGTGGTTCGAGCATGCGGATACATGCATGCGCCTCGGTTAAAGATATCATCTCGCCACACCAGAGCGGTGGGGTGGGAAAAACAAGGTCATCCCGGCTGCACCCGGACAGCATCCTTCACCAAAGGCCGTGATGAGCTGGGCGATGGCGGTGTCTCCGGTGCAATGGCATGGAATCACTTGATCCGGCGCTAAATCTTGTACTGCGGCGAGAACGCGCTCAAGCTGCCGTTCTCCGGCATTAAGAAGATGAAAGCCGCCGATCACCGCCCGTATCCGCAGGCCTTGATTGAGTTGCCGAACATAGTGCAAGGTGTTACCTAAAATTGCAATTCTTGTTGTATCAGCTTTCATTTTGCTTTTCGCGGCGCATTAATATGGTCGTAAATGGGTCGGAATCGTTTTTAATCTCCGTAATTGATTAGAACCTTCCGGATATCAAAAAAATTTCCACCAATGAAATGTACTATGAGAATTGGGGTGCTAGCTGTTATGCAATCGAAAGCTATTGGACCTAGGAGAGGCGCCACGCAGGTCGTTAAGTTTGGTCAAAGTCAATCCGAAGCGGCAGAGTAAACACCAGCCAGAAAAGCCTGGGGTTTTCCGAAAAGGAAAAGAGGAATTTTAACATGATTCTGACACCGGATGGTAGGGATAGCCGCATCTCGTGGGCTGAAATGCGGCTGTATCAGGTGTGGCTAGAGTGCGTCTCGTCTAATCGAACGCCTCCTCCGTCTTCCATTCCTGCCAGACCTTGCCGACCAGGTTGATGCCGGGCTTGAGGGTTTTCTTGCCGGGGCGCCAGCCGGAGGGTGTTGCTTCCTTGCCCGCCGTCTCGCGTACGAGCTGGAACGCTTGAACCTGGCGCATGGTTTCACTGACGTTACGACCTACTGGTGGGGTTAAAACCTCAAAACCCTGGACGACCCCGTCCGGGTCGATGATAAAGCGTCCCCGGGTCTCGATGCCGGCGGCCTCGTCGAAGATGCCATAGAGCTTGCCGATCTTTCCGCCGGCATCGGAAAGCATGGCAAATGGTACGCCTCCCTTGACCATCTTACTCAACTCGTCATCGTCCCACATCTTATGGACGAACATCGAATCCACCGACATCGACAATACTTCGACTCCCAGCCTTTGAAACTGCGGATATTTTTCAGCGACCGCTGAAATTTCGGTAGCTCAGACAAAGGTGAAATCGCCGGGATAAAAGCAGAGCAATACCCATTTGCCATGATAATCGGAAAGCTTGACGTTGACGAATTTCCCTTGTTGGTAGCCCGAAGCTGAAAAATCGGGAGCTTTTTGGCCGACCCTGATCATTGTTGTCTCCTCCTTGGCGGTGTTCACCTTTACCTGCTCGACTGCTGATTCCTCTGCCACCGGGCCTCCGGTTGGGCGGGTGCAACCCGCCGATGCCTCTTCAGCCATGTTGTCCTCCTCTTTTTTGTTGAGGTGCGACGTTGTCGCATATTGGGCATATGCCCATATTATTTGCTTCATATCGGAAAAGAGAAGGCCCTGTCAAGGTAAAGATCTGATGAGAAGAAGCGATGTGGATGAGCCAAAGGGTCTGAACCGTTTATGGACTATATAATCATGTAGCTTTTGGCAACATCTCCTCAACCCCCTCGTCCGCTGTGCATCTCCCCCGATGGGTTTACAAGAAATTCTGTCTCTGGTTACATTCTTTTGCCTTTGCTCACTTTTTACGAGTATACGGCCAGGCCATGATTCCGCCTTCCATTACACGGACATTGGTGTAACCGTGAGCTCGGAGGATGGTTTCCGCCTCATAGCCGCGCAGGGATATCTTGCAGAAGCAGATGATTTCGGCGTTTTTATCGGTCGGAAGTTCGGTTAGGCGACCGCGCAAGGTACCAAGGGGGATGAGGTGTTCGCCGATGCCGAGATGCATCTCTTGGTATTCGTCCGGGCTGCGGCCATCAAGAAAGTAGGGTTTCTCGCCGTGTTGGATTTTTTTCCATACCTCCATGGCTGAAATTCCGGTCATTCGGCCCTTGAGTTTGTTCTGTATGATATGGGCTGAGGCAATGAAGTGGTCAATGGCCAGGGAAAACGGCGGGGCGTAGGGCAGATCAGCATTAACCAGATCGTCCACGGTCAATTTGCCGAGGACGGCCATGGCGGCGGTGGCAAGCTGCTTACTGACATCGCCTGGTCCGACACATTGGTAGCCGAGCAAGCGTTGATCGGTACCGCTGACCAACATCTTCGACACGAGGAGCTTGGCACCCATGAATCCTGGTTTGTCGGGACTGGCATTGACCACCGATCGGTAGTTTGTCAGGCCCATCCGTTCGGCGGCTTTGCTGGAAAGCCCAGTGGCACCGGCGGAAAAATCAAAGATCTTGCAGATACCGGTATGAAAAGTTCCGGGAAAGGTAACGCAATTGCCGTTGGCGGCATTTTCTCCAGCGACGCGACCTTCGAGGTTGGCGAGATCACCCATCGGGGCAAAGACCGGCTCGCCACTAATCCGGCTGGGAATCTCAACACAGTCGCCGGCGGCATAGATATCTGGGTCGGAGGTCTGCATAAATTGGTTAACGGTAATTCCGCCGAATTTGCCAATTTCCAGTCCGGCAGCTTTGGCAAGACCGCTGTTGGGACGAACACCGATCGCCATGACGGCAAGTTCGCAGTCAATAACCGTGTCATTTGCCAGTTTGACTCCGCCGAGTTTGCCGTTCCTGCCGATGAATTCCGTCACGCCGTTCGAGGTAAAAACCTGCACTCCTTTACTCCGCATGTGGTTTTCAACCAATTTGGCTAAATCCCAGTCAAGGAAGGTCAAGACCTGGTCAAGTGCTTCCACCACCGTCACCTTGATACCCGAGAGTTGCAGTGCTTCGCAGATCTCAACCCCAATCAGGCCGCCGCCTATGACCACTGACTGGTTGATCTTGTTTTCGTCACGGATTCGCCGCAGATAGTCGGTATCGGCCATAGTCAGGAGGGTGGTAATGCCGTCAAGGCCGATGCCCGGAATAGGCGGAATATTGGGTTTTGCCCCGGTGCTGATAACCAGCTTGTCGTAGGGGATGATTCGCTCGCTGCCGGTTTTG
>CAYSON010000129.1:2243-8213 GCA_964432635.1 uncultured Desulfopila sp. | reverse complement strand
ACCGCATGACCTATTACGCGGTCAAGCAGGCGGCGCCGGACAACACCATCTTCTCCAATGACATCGTCTGTTACACCCTCGGTTTCTTCCCGCCCTACCAGACCGTCGACTGCACCGTCTGCATTGGCGCCTCGGCCTCCATGCCCTGTGGCTTTGATATCGCCAGCGATCAGCCAATCATCGCCGAGAAGTCGAAGGCCGCCTTCGTTGCCGCCAACCTTCAGTGCTTCGAGGAAGGCATGGTGGCGGCCGGTCGGCAGGGGGTGGCGGCATGAGCGGCACGGGGATTCAGCTCTCCATCGATTTTGCGGCGATCACCGCGCTCTTTACCGCCGCGGCGCAGGCCGGGCGGGACACCCTGTTCGAGCACGAGACCTATGAGCTGTTGCACCAGAGCGGGGCCGAGACCCCGCCGCGCACCAATTTCCTGGCCAAGGGCAGCCGTCCTGCTGACGAGGAGCTGCTGGCCATGCCGGGCAGCCGCGTGGTGCTGAAGATCGTCTCGCCGACCATTATTCACAAGACTGAGGTGGGCGGGGTCAAGGTGGTGGAAAAGAGCGCCGAAAAGATCCGCTCCGCCTGGCGCCGCATGCTCTACGAGGTGCCGGAAAGCTATGCCCGCATGCTCGAACGCGACCCCGGCCACGGACCGGAGCGCTATTGCGGACTTTCCGGCGAGACCCTGGTGCAGGCGATCTCCCGGGACATTGAGGGGGTGTTGCTGGTGCAGTTCATGCCCCCCGACTCCGAGGCCTTCGGCAACGAGGTGATCGTCGGCATCCGCAACACCCGCGAATTCGGGATGATCATCAGCGCCGGGTTGGGCGGCACCGACACCGAGCTTTACGCCGAGCGTTTCCGCAAGGGTCAGGCGATCGTTGCCGCCGCCACCGCCCTGATCTCCGGCTGGGACTTCTTTCAGCTCTTTCGCAAGACCATCTCTTACCGCAAGCTGGCCGGGCTCACCCGGGGGCAGCGGCGCATCGTCACCGACGAGCAGATCATCGAGTGCTTTTCGTCTTTGATCGAGCTGGCCAATTTCTATTCGCCGATCAACTCCGCGGCCCCCTTCGTCATCGAGGAGCTGGAGATCAACCCCTTTGCCTTCACCGATTTCCTCATGGTGCCGCTCGACGGCATGTGCCGCTTCGGTGCGCCCAGACAGCAGCCCACCTCGCGCCCGCGGGCCAAGATAGGCAAGCTGCTGCGCCCTGCGACCATCGGCATCGTCGGAGTATCGACCACCAGGGCCAACTTCGGGCGGGTCATCCTCGACAATATTCTTGCCAGCGGCTTTGCCCCCGAGCAAATCCGCATGATCAAGCCGGGCCTGGATAATTTTGCCGGCGTGCCCTGCGTCGCCGATCTCGCCGCCCTCGACGGCAAGCTCGACCTCTTCGTGGTCGCCGTCGCCTCGGCCCAGGTGGGGGAGATTGTCGACGAGGTGCTGCGCCACGATGCCGCCGAGTCGGTGATGCTCATCGCCGGGGGCATGGGCGAGACCGGCGACAGCGTCGGCCGCGCCTCCGAGCTGATGGCCAAGATCCGCGCGGCGCATGGCCGGGGCAACGGCGGCCCAGTTTTTCTCGGCGGCAATTGCCTGGGGGTGGTGTCGCACCCCGGCAAATACGATACCCTCTTCATCCCCGAGGACAAATTACCCAAGTCGCGGGGCGAGCATCGCCGGAACACTGCCTTTGTCAGCCAGTCCGGAGCCTTTATGATCACCCGGCTGAGCAAGCTGCCGGAGATCGACCCGGCCTATATGATCTCGGTCGGTAATCAGAACGACCTGACCCTGGGTGACATCCTCGGCTATCTCAAGGACGACCCGGAGATACAGGTCATCGGTGTCTATGCTGAAGGCTTCCAGGATCTCGACGGCCTTTCTTTCGCCACGGCGGTACGCGAGGCGGTGCGGGCCGGTAAGGAGGTGATCTTCTACAAGGCGGGACGAACGCCGGAGGGCAAGACCGCCACCTCCGGCCACACTGCCTCGCTCGCCGGCGACTATATGGTGTGTCAGAGTTGTATCCGTCAGGCGGGGGGCATGGTCACCGAGACCTTTTCCGAGTTCGAGAACCTCTTGCTGCTGGCGCAGCGGCTACCGGGCAAGAAGATCGTCGGCAACCGACTGGCGGCGGTGAGCGGGGCCGGTTTCGAGGCGGTGGGCATGGCCGACAACATTCAGTCGGATGACTTCCACATGAAGATGGCCTCCTTTGGGCCGGCCACCGTTGATAAGGTCCGCCAGGTGCTGCGTGACAAAGGGCTGGACGGTCTGGTCGAGGTCAAAAACCCGCTTGATATCAACCCCGGCGCCGACGACGAAGCCCATGTTCTGGTGGTTGAGGCCTTGACCTCTGATGCCAATGTTGATGCCGTGGTCATCGGCCTTGATCCTCTGTCGCCGGCGATGCGCACCCTTGCCGACACCTCGTCCGGGCGCTATTCGCTGAGCGATCCGTCAAGCATCGCCAAACTGCTGCCCAACTTGGTGGCGGGGACGGAAACCCCGGTGGTCGGGGTGGTTGATGGCGGCCGCCTCTACGATCCCCTGGTGGACGAGTTGACCGCGGGCGGCATGGCGGTGTTCCGCTCCTCTGACAGCGCTATCCGCACCCTGGCCCTCTATATCGAGGGTCGGCTCTATGCCGAGCAGTTGCGGGGGTGAAGAGGGGTATATCGTCTACAGCATTAAGAAGGGTCAGGGAGGAAGTCTCTCTGTAGCGTAAGCATTCCTATTTCTTCGGCTTGTCTGCAAAGATGCTGCACCCGGGCAAGGTCTTGGGCCACGGCGGCGGCTTCCAGGCTTTGCAAGGTATCGGCGAGACGGAGGGCACAGACGTTGGCGGCGGCTCCTTTCATTTTATGGGCTTGAGCGGCAATGGTGGGAAAGTGGCCATGGGCGACGGTGACGCGGAGCAGCCCCAGTTGTTGGGGAAGATCCTGCACATACATGGTGAAAATAGTCTTCGCCAGCTCTTGGTCATGCAGCAAGCGGGCAATAAATGCTGCTTGGTCAACAAGCGGGCGCTCCATCGCTGAGGGTGTTCGCTCGGAAATGTGGTGAGCCTCTTCGGTAGCGCTGTGGCTCGGCTGCGGCTGGAGGAGAAGCTGATCGAGGACGGCGGCGAGGTGAGCGGGATCGATCGGTTTGGAGACATAGCCATTCATTCCATGGGCCAGATATTTTTCTCTGTCGCCCTTCATGGCATGGGCGGTGAGAGCGACGATCGGCATCTTTGGGTCAAGTATTGGTATCTCTCCGGAACGGATGGCGGCAGCCGTCTGTAGGCCGTCCAACTCCGGCATTTGGATATCCATAAGCACCAGATCGTATTGGGCCTGCTGCAGAGCGGCGATGGCCTGCCGACCGTTGCCGACAATATCCAGACGCTGAAATCCAAGCTTTTTGAGAATTCCGGCGAGTACCTGTTGGTTGATGATATTGTCCTCGGCGAGCAGGATGCGCTCGTTCCGAACTGTTGGCAGTCGCGCTGGCGGCGGTGTTGCCGGCTGACTCTCTGTGGCACTGGCTTGACCGGAGACCAAAAAGAGGACGGTCTGCAACAGATCGGCGAAACGAATCGGCTTTTTCAGGCAGGCGGCAAAGCCTTGCCGGCGGTAGATGCCGTTGCTCGCAAATATATGCAAGGGCACCATGAGTATTTGCTGTAAACCAGCCTTGGGGTCCGTTTCCTGCAAGGTGCGAACAAGTGAACCATCGTCGTCTTCGAGAATTTTTGCATCGATAAAGAGATAATTAACGAGGAGTCCTGCTGCTGCCAGGTTCCTGAGCATGGTCAGTGCGTCTGCGCCGTTGTCGCAGGAGTGAACGGTTGCGCCCCAAAAGGTGAGCTGCTCGCTGAGGCCATGGCGACAGGCGCTGTTGCCGTCGACAAGAAGAATGTGACGATTGGTCGGCAGGACCGGCGCTTCTCGATTTGCCGATGGCCGGTTACCGAAACGGCTGGTGAACCAGAAGTGTGAGCCGCTTTCGTTGCTGTTCATGCCGATTTCACCGTGCATCAGTTGCACCAAACCTTTGCAGATGGCCAGGCCAAGGCCGGTGCCGCCAAATTTTCGTGTAGTTGAGCTGTCGGCTTGGGTGAAGCATGCAAAGAGCAGATCCTGCTTTTTGGTAGGAATGCCGATGCCGGTGTCGCGAACCGAAAAACGGAGAACGACGCTATCGACGGTGTTGGCGATACTGTCGACGGTGATGACAAGCTCTCCTTTTTCCGTAAATTTAATGGCATTGCCGACAAGATTGAGCAGGATCTGACGGAGTCGTCCCGGGTCGCCGGAGAGGGTTGTCGGTATGTGTGGCGCAACGCTGCACACCAGCTCAAGATCTTTGTTCTTGAGGTGGAAGCCGACCATGTCAAGGATGCTATCAAGGACCTCGCGGAGGTTGAAATCCATCTGTTCCAGTTCCATTTTGCCGGCCTCGATCTTGGAAAAGTCGAGGATGTCGTCGATCACCGTCAGCAGAGAGGAACTGCTGGTCTTGAGGGTTTGCACGTAATGGCGCTGGGTGTCGTCGAGACCGGTGTCCTCGAGCAGGGTGGAGATGCCGACCACGCCATTCATCGGGGTGCGGATCTCATGGCTCATGTTGGCGAGAAACTCACTTTTCGCCCGACTGGCGCTTTCCGCCAGTTCCTTGGCCTGGGTCAGCTCCTCGGTACGGGCGGTAACCACGTCCTCCAAACGCTCCTGGTGCTTTTTCAGTTCCGACCGGCTCTTTAAGAGGTTCAACGACATATCGTTGAAGGCCATGCCGATTTCACCGATTTCATCCTGACGCGACAGATCAATCGTCGCCCCCAGTCGGCCGCCCTCCACCTGGCGCATGGCATCGCGCAGGGTGGTCAAAGGTTTGATGATCGAACGCGATAAATAGATATTCAACACCAGGAGAATCGCCATGCCGGCGATGACGATGAGCAAAACGAAATAGAGGAGGATACGGTTGTTTTCCGTAAGGATGGTGGTGAAATCGTAATAGATCGCCAAGTAGCCGAGGGTGTCGCCGATTACCTCGATACCGCTGGCATAGATGCCGGTCCAGCGATTGTTCAGGGAGAGTTGGTCGAAGCGGTGGCCATGGCCTTCCGGAATATGTGCGAAATTGATACGATGCCCGTTGTCGATACCGGCGCAGAGAGGGGATGTGTCCTTGAGAGGGTAGAGACAGACGCGAATGATATCATCGCTGACCTGCTTCATCTCTGCCAAGGAGGAGAGGAGGGCCCGTTCTTGCCCGGCGAAGAGCTCGTTGGCCAGGGCGTCTTTTTTTTGTTGAAAATAGTGTCGAGAAGCAGTTCGGCTCGCGCCGACTGTCCTTGGAAACGGCGTTGTTCAAGGTGGTATTGCAAGACGACGCAGACCACGACGAGGAGGACCACCATAACAATGGAGGTGGCGTTGATCTTAAATGGCAGGCTCCGGTATTTCATGTGGCAATGCAAGGCCCTTTATGGATGCTGCGCATGGTGGCTGTGATGGTGCGGCTTGCCGTCGCGGATTTCGACGATGCAGGCGGTCTTGATCGCATCGCCTTGGGCGTCGAAGCTGATTTTTCCAGTGACGCCGGAGTAGTCACGAAGTTCACTGAGGCCTCGACGGATCGCTTGACGATCCGTCGAGGCGCTGTTGCCAATGGCGGCGGCAACGACCTTAACCGCGTCGTAGGCCAGGACGGTAGGGGCCTTGATCTCGCCGCGCTTACCGTACTTGGCAAGAAATTCCTGTGATGATTGGTCGTCGTGCTCGGGAAACCAGTGGTTGATGTAATAGCCATGGCGAATGGCATTGCCGCCCAGGGCATAAAAACTCTCGGCGTCCCAGCCGTCGCTGCCCAGAGGGATGGCCTGCAAGCCGGCTTCCTGCAGTTTGGCGGCGATAAAGCCGCTCTCGTCGTAGCCGGCGAGAAAGACGACATCACTTTCTGCCCCGAGGGCT
>CAYSON010000129.1:0-2233 GCA_964432635.1 uncultured Desulfopila sp. | reverse complement strand
TTGGCGAATTTGTGAAGAAAAGGCGGATTGCCCGGTTTTGTTCTCGATTTCCGGGCGCACCGTACCTCCCAGGGCCGTGAAGGTGTCTTTAAAGATCTGGGCGATGTTGAGGCTGAAATCACTGGAAATATCAACGAACAACAGGGCCGACCTGGCTTGCAGCTCTTGGTGGGCAAAGCGAGCAAGTGTCGCGCCTTGCAAGGTGTCGGTGTAGCAAATCCTGAAGATATACTCACCGGTGGCCGTCAGCGAGGGGATGGTCGAGACCGGCGAAACCATGGGGATGCGGTGTTTTTCGGCAACTTTGGCAATGGCCAGGGAGTGGGAACTCCAGGAGGCGCCGATGATCGCCGCCACGCCCGCTTGATTTGCCGCTTCCGCGGCGAGATGTGAACCAATCGGGGTGCTTTCGTTGTCGAGCATGATCAGCTCAATGGGGCGACCGAGCAGACCGCCGGTGGCGTTGATCTCTTCCACTGCCAGACGGACCCCGAGCACCGCCGAGTTGTTGGAGTTTTTTGCCTTGCCGCTCAGGGCGAAAATTGCCCCAATTTTTATGGGTTCGTCGGTCTCCCCAGGCATTGCCTGGGACGGCAGCAGGGGCAGGGCAAAGAGGATGGTCAAAAGGACTCCCCGCAAAGCGTTCCTGCATCGTCGCCGGCGCGTCATGGGAATGCCCCCGCAATGGGAGAGACAACGTTGCGAAAGAGGCGTTGGCCGCCTTGAAACTCGATGATGATGATGGCCTTATTTTGCGGATCACCCCCAGAAGCAAAGGTAATCGGGCCGGTGGCTCCGGGAAAATCGGCGGTTGTCGCCAGGGCATGGCGGATGGCGGCGCGATCAGTGCTGCCGGCGCGGCTAATCGCTGCGGCAAGAAGCATCACCGCATCGTAAGCCAAAGGGGCACTGATGTTTTCGATGTCCTTGCTGCGGTTGCCTGCGAAAATGGCTTTCATGGCCTCGCTCTCGGCGAAGGGAACCTGTGGATGCCAGGCCGCTGATTGGAAACTTCCTTCAATACTTGCCCCGGCATATTTTTCGATTTCGTCCCAGGCGTCGCCACCGAGAAAGATTGTCTGCAGGCCGATTTTTTGCGACTGTTTGATAAACAGGCCGCTGTCCCGGGTATAGCCGGGTAAATAGACAACCTCCGGCTTTTTGGCGATGAGTTCTGAGATGCTAGACGAAAAATCGGTGGCGGTGCCGCGGTAGCCGATCTCGGCGACGACTCGACCTCCGGCTTCTTGAAAGGCGGTGGCAAAAAATCGACCGAGGTTGGTGCTGTAGTCTTCATCGATGTTGGTCACGATCGCCGCGGTTTTTGCCCGCAACTCTTGGGTGGCGAACTTGGCCATGGCCAGCCCTTGGAAGGAGTCGATGAAGCAGGCCCGAAAAACATAATCCCGGTCGCGGGTCACCTCCGGGTTGGTTGAGCCGGGGCTGATCATGGGAATGCCGGCCTCTTGGAGAAGCGGCGCGATGACCAAGGAATGGGAGCTCCAGTGCGCCCCGATGACGGCGGTCACTCCCATGGATATAGCTTTCTGCGCCACTTGGGAAGAACCGATCGGGGTGCTGCCGTTATCGAGGAGAATTAGCTGCAGGGGGCGTCCCAGCAAACCGCCTTGCCGGTTGAGATGGTCGATCGCCAGGCGGGTCATGTCGATCATCGGCAGGTTGTGCGGGGCGGCAATGCCGGTTTCCGAGAAAATAGCGGCAATTTTGATCGGTTCGGCTCCACGGCAAAGGCCGGTGTTCCCGCCGAAAAGGGTCAGGAGCAGAAACCACATCAGCAAGATTGGTCCTCGCTCTTGGCATGTTGCCTCAGACAAGAGGTCCTTGTTCTTTCGGCAGGTTCTCTTTTCGGGCATAGGGTTGTCTCCATGGGGTGCCGTCTATGGTGAAAGGAAGGTGCACAGCGACTCGGTCAATAGTCCGGAGCGCCTTAATCTACAACCTTTCTACCGTTTATGTATTGTATATGCAGGGAAGAATAAAAAAAGAAGAAACCATTGCATGCGGAAAAAAATTGCACATATAAGCGCTGCGTCGAGCACCTTGTTGAAGTTGAGGGAGATTGGCTGAGGACTGACGCGCGGCAGGCAAAATGCCACGTGGAGAAAAACCATCGACCTTGCGCGGAGGGGGCTGGCAGAGGGGCAATGGTTGATTTCATTCATCGAATGGTAATGGTATAGTGGGTAGCGAAGGACAATACGTTAGGCAGCTG